>CAIXPV010000158.1 GCA_903921405.1 uncultured Actinomycetes bacterium | reverse complement strand
TAAGCCGCTTTTGCGGGTATCCTTACCCTCTACGAAACAAGGAGTTTACGAACCGTGAAACTAGCTCTCTCAATTCTGCTCATTATTACGAGCGTTCTCATGATCCTTCTGGTCCTTTTACATAAGGGCAAGGGAAGCGGACTATCTGACCTATTCGGCGGCGGCGTATCCTCAAACTACGGTGGATCATCAGTCGTAGAGCGCAACTTAGATCGAATCACAATCGTTGTTGGCGGCCTTTGGTTTGCATTTGTTGTAGCGCTCAGCCTTGTACTTAAGTAAATCTAGCTTTTACCAATAACTTTAAAGGAGCAATACATGGCAAGTGCAATTCGCGGAAGTCGAGTCGGCGCCGGCCCAATGGGAGAAGCAGAGCGCGGAGATTCAATTGCTCGCGCTTATGTCTCTTATTTCTGTGCCAATGGCCACGAAGTTCGCCCTTCATTTGCTGTTGAAGAGACAGTAGTTATTCCAGCTGAGTGGGATTGTCCTAAATGCGGATATCCAGCCGGGCGCGATCGCAATAACCCACCTAGTCCAGTTAAGAATGAGCCATATAAGACTCACCTCGCCTACGTTAAAGAGCGTCGTACTGATGCCGAAGGTGAGCGCCTATTAGAAGAGGCACTTCGTAAACTTCGTGGAGATGACGAAGACTAAAGAGATTTAACTGCTTCAAGAAGTTGATCAATACCCACGCTTCGATTTGTTAGATTAAATCGAAGTAGTGGGTATTTTCTTGAAGCCAATGCATTTCCATCGCCTAGTGCTTGAGCTGCAACTAAAGTTTTGAAACCAAAAATTTGACCGGGTATAGAAATATCTTTTTCTACCTCACCCGTGATCTGCAAGAAAGCACCATTGCGCTGTCCGCCTTTATGAAATTGACCGGTTGAATGCAAGAAGCGTGGACCCCAGCCAAATGTCACAGGGAATCCAGATTTCTGCGACAAAATCCTGCGAATCTGAGTTATCTTCGCATCATCTTTGCGATCAAGATAAGCCATTACGGCGATGTATCCATCACGTGGTGTTGTTGTAATGAAGGCCGCAAGCGCTGCCGCCGCTGATTCTCCTTCACCGAAAATCTCTACAGATCCATCAACTGAATCGGCAGTGAAAGTGGGCAATACGCCAGACCAAGCCTGTAGCAAAGCCGATGTGGCCTCTTTAGCTTCAGTTACATTTGGTTGGTTAAAGGGATCAATGGCAAGTGCGGCGCCAACCAGTGCCGTCACCCATTCCCAGATAATAAACTGCGATGCTAAATCAGCTTCGATGACTAAGTCGGCGTCACCGCTATATGCAATTGAGAAAAGTGAGTCGTTGGATGCTTCTTCAATCACCACTGGGAGTCGACCAACCTGCTCCTTACCTGTTGATTCAGCTACTAACTGTTCGGCCCAATCGCTAAGGCCCGGCATGGACGAGCCAGAGTCGCAGTAAGTCATGCACTGCCCGGCAATATAGGTGATGGCATATGCCATATCTAAGACGGTTGTTGGATCTTTTAAGAATGCAGATTTAGTCTCACTGGCATTATCTAGGAGAACCGAGACATCAACGCCAATAAGTGCTGAGGGAACTAAACCGAAAGCACTCAAAACGCTAAAACGTCCTCCGACATGAGGATCTGCATTAATAACCGTAAAACCATTATCGCGAGAACTCTTATCAAGAGGAGAGCCAGGATCGGTGACGATAACAATGTGATCAGTAGGATCAAGATTCGCATCTACCAGTAGTTTTTCAAACAACGCCCGTTGTGAAGCCGTTTCAATCGTTGACCCCGACTTCGAACTAACGACAACTAGAGTTTTAGTTAGATCCTCTGAGATTGCATGAGCAATGTAATTAGGATCTGTAGAGTCTAAAATAAAAAGGTTTTTACTAAATGTTTGAGCTATAACCTCTGGGCCAAGTGATGAGCCGCCCATTCCGCAGAGAACTATTGTTGTTTTATCACGATGTTTGGCGCACAGAGCATCTAAAGAAGGTAGTAGGTCTCGCGAAGTTTCTGGTAAATCAATCCAGTTCAGACGTGTTGTAGCCTCTTTTGCCGCGGCAGCTCCCCAAATCGTGGGATCTTTGCGTGCTAAACGATTATGAAATTGGCGCAGTTGTTCATAGCGAACATCACTTCGATCTATTGATTGGATAGCTTTACCGCGAAGATTCATCATATTTTTTGTGCAGCCTCCAACGTAGTGAGCAATTCTTGCCAAGCTTGTGCAAACTTATTAACTCCATCGATCTCTAATTCGGTTGTGATTGCATTCAATGAGATGCCAAGGTCAGAGAGAGATTTAAATACCTCGACGGCATCTGCATAGTTCTTCGAAATCGTATCTCCACGTATCACGCCATGATTGATAACTGCATCTAGAGTATTTTGTGGCATCGTGTTGACAGTTTCTGGAGCGATGAGCTCAACTACATATCGCGTGTCATCATAGGTTGGATCCTTGACTCCAGTAGATGCCCATAACGGGCGCTGTTTATGTGCTCCACGCTCGGCTTGGGCTAGCCAACGTGGTGAAGCGAACTTCTCTTCAAATAATTGGTAAGCAAGATGGGCGTTGGCAATTGCTGCCTTACCTAGGAGGGCGGTCGCCTCAGGAGTTGCGTTGGCCTTGAGCAAAGCATCGACCGAACTATCAATTCGACTAACAAAAAAAGATGCTACTGAATGTACATGCGAAGGGTTAGTTGCCTTTTCAACTCCGGCCATAAATGCATCTATGACGGCGCCATATCGTTTAACTGAGAAAATCAGCGTGACATTGACGCTGATACCTTCAGCAATTAGTGCGGTTATTGCTGGCAGCCCTTCAACTGTTGCCGGTACTTTAATCATGACGTTAGGCCGATCTACAATCTGCCACAACTCTTTTGCTGCAGCTATCGTGCCATCTGTGTCATGAGCAAGACGCGGATCAACTTCAATGCTTACTCGGCCATTGACGCCCTTAGTTGCAGAATAGATCTCCTTAAAGAGATCACATGCATTTCGAACATCATCGGTTGTTAAACGCTTGACGCAATCATCGACCGTGGCATTTTTCATCGATGCAATGTCTAGGGCGTATTCGCTTGCACCCGCGATCGCTGCTGCAAAAATACTGGGATTAGTGGTGACGCCAACCACGCCTGAGTGAGCGATACGAGATGGCAATGAGTGGGAATCTGTGCCAGTTAACTTGGCTCTTGAAAGATCATCGAGCCAGATAGAAGTACCGAATCGTGCAACATCACTTACGCTCATGCCAACGCAGCCTTTATCCGTGTCGCTATTGCATCAACAGAGAAGCCAAACTCACTAAAGAGGCGTTGTGCATCGGCGGAGGCACCATAGTGTTCGATAGAGACCGAGAAGCCTCGATCACCAATAAGTTCGCGCCATCCCTGTGCGATTCCAACTTCGATACTTACTGTCAGTCCAATCGAATCGGGTAGGACCTCATCTTTATAGGGCTGATCTTGCTCGGCAAACCACTCAAGGCAGGGTGCACTGACGACTCGAACTGGTATGCCTTGATCGGCTAAAGCCTTTTGAACATCTAATGCCAGGCTGACTTCTGATCCAGTTGCAATCAAAATAGCTTTAGCGTTGGCGGCATCTTTAAGTATGTAAGCACCCTTGGCCGTTCCTGATACAGGAGCACAATCATTTCGATCAAAGACCGGCAGGTTTTGACGCGACAGCAAAATGCCAGCGGTGCGATTTCGAATAATGATCTGTTTCCACGCCTCGGCAACTTCATTGGCATCCCCAGGGCGGATCACATCTAATCCGGGGATTGCACGTAAAGCTGCAAAGTGTTCGATTGGTTGATGCGTCGGGCCATCTTCACCGACGCCTATTGAATCATGTGTCCACACAAATGTTGATGCAATATTCATCAGTGATGCCAAACGAACTGCAGGACGCATGTAGTCACTAAAGACTGCAAAAGTTCCACCGAATGAACGCGTTAAACCGTGCAGAGTGACCCCATTTAGAATTGAACCCATCGCATGCTCACGGATTCCAAAGTGAATGATGCGTCCATAGGGATGAGCACCTTTAATCTGACTACTGGAAGGCAAGAACGATCCGCCGCCATCGATACTGGTGTTGTTAGATCCTGCTAAATCAGCCGAGCCACCCCAAAACTCGGGAAGTGTTTTAGCAATTGCATTGATAACTTCCCCTGAGGCTGCACGGGTTGCGACATCTTTTCCGGGGGCAAAGACAGGAATGAGGGAATCCCAATGTTCTGGCAATTCGCGATTGCGCAGTCGAGTCAATAATGATGCACTCTCTTTGTGTGTTGACTCCCAGGTAGAAAAACTTGCATCCCAATTCTTGCGAACAGCTAAGGCGCGTGTCTTGACATCTCGCACATGTGCCAAAACATCATCGGGCATTGCAAAACTCTGCATTGGGTCTAGCCCAAGAAGTTTTTTAGTCTCTGCGATTTCTTCATCACCAAGAGCTGAGCCGTGAGATTTGCCAGTGCCACGCAGATTTGGTGCCGGCCATGCGATGACACTCTTTAATCTAATTAAAGTTGGTTTTACTTTCTCTGATTTAGCTTCAATCATTGCCGCATCAAGGGCTTGGATATCTACATTGCCATCGCTCAGTGTTGCAACTTCAAGAACCTGCCATCCATATGCCCGGTATCGCATGGAAACATCTTCAGTGAAGGCATTATGCGTATCGCCTTCAATCGAGATTCGGTTATCGTCATAAATGAGATTGAGATTTCCAAGCTCCTGCGTTCCTGCAAGTGAGCACGCTTCGGCACTGACTCCTTCTTGCAAATCTCCATCGGAGCAGATGACCCAAATACTGTGATCAAATGGGGACGCACCGGCAGGTGCATCTGGGTGTAAAAGACCGCGCTCATAGCGCGAGGCCATTGCCATTCCAACTGCAGTAGCAACTCCTTGGCCTAGGGGACCAGTGGTCATCTCTACTCCAGCAGTGTGTCCAAACTCTGGATGCCCAGGCGTTAATGAACCCCAGGTTCTAAAAGACTTCAAATCTTGCATCTCTAAACCATAGCCACTGAAAAATAGTTGAGTATAAAGTGTTAACGATGAGTGTCCACACGAGAGGATAAATCGATCGCGGCCAAGCCAGGTTGGATCCGATGGATCGTGAATCAGATGACGTTGAAAAAGCGTATAAGCAACGGGGGCTAACGACATCGCAGTTCCTGGATGTCCATTACCTACTTTTTGTACAGCATCAGCTGCTAAAGCGCGCGCATATGCAACCGCTCGATCATCTAGTTCAGACCAGCCCTGTAATGAAGTCACTATGCAGTTACCATTTCTTCTCGTTGAACACTTAACCACACACGCCAGGCAATAATCCATACGATTGCAGAACCCGTCAAATGTAATGCAACAAGCAGCTCCGGAACTCCTTGATAATACTGGATAACTCCAATGCCGCCTTGTGCCAGAGATGCGGCAAGAAAGTAGCGTAGGAATTTTTTAGTTGAATCTGAAGTCCCTTGTGAGAAATAGAAAACAATCGTCAGTAAAAGCAGAAGTGCAACTGCGCTGCCATGAATTAACGCTGCTGTTTGAATGCGAATATGTAAGCGAGGAGCATAAATATCACCGGCATGTGGACCTGCACCAGTTACTACAGTTCCAAGAACAACCACTATAGCGCTGAGAGTCACATGGGCACGAGAAGAAATATCAGGAAGCAGATCAGAGATCTTTTTCTGTGCCGGTCTATTCCTACGTGTATACAGAGAAGTTGCTCCAGCGATCAAAATTGTTGTCAGTAAATAGTGACTTGCAACGGCGATGGGATTTAGATGCACAAGAACTGTGATCCCTCCCAGAACTCCCTGTCCAAATATTCCTGCGAACTGACCTACAGCTAGAATTCGCAAATCTTTTCGTCCGGCACGAAGCACTGCAATCAGAGTCACAAGTGCAGCGATGACAAGCACAAAAGTTATTAGGCGATTGGAAAATTCAATCCACGAATGAAGATGGCCCTCGGCCTGACCAGCAACAGGTACGTAAGAGCCAGGGGTGCACTCTGGCCATGTTGGGCAGCCCAACCCGGATCCGGTCAGTCGAACGACGCCCCCCGTGACGATGATTGCGGCTTGAAGAAATAGGAGAAGGCCAGCTGATGGGCCAAGAATCCTTGCAGCTAATCCTCGGGGTGTAGTCATGGCCTAACCCTATTGCCCTGCGTGGCTAGTCCTCTGAAGTGGCTAATAGTGTCGAATTACGACACACTACTGTTGTGAAATTAACTCAAGGTGCGATGCCCCCAAAAGGTGATGATCGCCGTACCCGGGAGTTAGTTGCCCGCTCAATCCTTGAGAATGGACCATCAAGTGCGGCTGCTTTAGCTCTTCGATTAGGTCTTACGCCGGCCGGCATTCGTCGCCATTTAGATCTCTTAGTTGCCGATGGAGTTCTAGAAGCTCGTCAGCCACAAGCGGCATTAATTCGTGGCCGTGGAAGACCGTCGAAGGTCTTTCTTATGTCTGATGCTGGGCGAGAGAAGTTTGAACATTCATATGACGACTTAGCAGTTGCTGCTCTAAAGTTTATGACTGCGAAATCTGGAGATCATTTAGTAACCGCCTTTGCTCAGTCTCGTGCAGAAGATATCGAACGTAAAGCAACGCCGGTACTTGCAAAGAAGAGCTCTAAGAATGAAGCTCTCGCAGCCTTTTTAAGTGAGCAGGGCTATGCAGCGACTATTCATTCCAGACCAATGGGCGATGAATTGTGCCAACATCACTGTCCTATTGCACATGTTGCTGCAGAGTTTCCTGCCCTATGTGAAGCCGAAACTGAGGCGTTATCTCGATTACTTGGCACCCACGTTCAACGTTTAGCAACCATTGCTCATGGTGATGGCGTGTGCACAACTTTTATTCCAAAGGCATCAAAATCCACTTCACAAAACCGAAAGGTACGTACATGACAATTGCGCATCCAGAGCTCGATGGCCTAGGCAACTACGAATACGGCTGGTCAGATAAGAGCGAAGTCGGAACTAATGCTCGACGTGGAATCAATGAAGATGTCGTGCGCGATATCTCTGAAAAGAAGTCTGAGCCACAGTGGATGTTGGATCTTCGCTTAAAAGGATTGGCACTCTTTGAGAAGAAGCCAATGCCAAACTGGGGATCAGATTTATCAGGAATCTTTTTCGATACGATTAAATATTTCGTACGCTCAACAGAAAAGCAGGCTGCAACTTGGGATGACCTGCCAGAAGAGATTAAGAATACCTACGATCGCTTAGGCATTCCTGAAGCTGAAAAACAGCGTCTTGTCTCAGGTGTTGCTGCACAATATGAATCTGAAGTTGTTTATCACTCAATCCGAGAAGACTTGGCAGCTCAAGGCGTAATTTTCTTGGATACAGATACTGCTCTCAAAGAGCATCCGGAGCTTTTCAAGGAGTACTTTGCAACGGTAATTCCCGTAGGAGATAACAAGTTTGCTGCATTGAACACTTCGGTGTGGTCTGGTGGCTCCTTTATCTATGTACCTAAGGGTGTTCATGTAGATATCCCTCTGCAGGCATATTTTAGAATTAACACTGAGAACATGGGGCAGTTTGAGCGAACTCTCATTATTGCCGATGAAGACTCGTATATTCACTACGTTGAAGGCTGCACCGCCCCAATCTACAAATCAGATTCGCTCCACTCTGCCGTTGTGGAAATCATTGTTAAAAAGGGAGCTCGTGTTCGCTACACAACAATTCAGAACTGGTCCAATAACGTTTACAACTTAGTAACTAAGCGGGCAACCTGTGCTGAGGGCGCAACTATGGAATGGGTCGATGGAAACATTGGATCCAAAGTGACCATGAAGTATCCAGCGATTTTTCTTATGGGTCCTCATGCCAAGGGTGAAACTCTTTCTCTAGCTTTCGCTGGTGAAGGACAGCATCAAGACTCTGGTGCAAAAATGGTTCACGCCGCTCCGTACACATCGTCATCAGTTATCTCTAAGTCTGTTGCACGAAATGGTGGGCGCACGTCATATCGCGGGCTTGTACAAGTTCAAGAGGGTGCACATCATTCAAAGAGCACAGTTAAATGTGATGCCCTTCTAGTAGATACGATTTCACGCTCTGATACTTATCCGTACGTGGATATTCGCGAGGATGATGTGTCCATGGGTCACGAAGCAACTGTGTCGAAAATTAGCGATGATCAACTCTTTTATCTCATGTCACGAGGTTTAACTGAAGATGAAGCTATGGCAATGATTGTCCGTGGATTTATTGAACCAATCGCACGAGAGCTTCCAATGGAGTATGCACTCGAGCTCAATCGACTTATTGAACTTCAAATGGAAGGTGCAGTTGGTTAATGTCAGTCTTAACTACAAATTACTTAACGCCAACTGGTCGTGAAGAGGCATGGCGTTTTACTCCTCTCAAACGTTTGCGAGG
>CAIXPV010000157.1 GCA_903921405.1 uncultured Actinomycetes bacterium | reverse complement strand
GAAGTCAAAGTTCTTTGCACCGGGTGTAACGGCACTATCGAAAGTTGTACGAACCCAGACAACTTCATCATTAGTAAATCCAAGTTGCTTTGCTACAGCGTAAGCAACTGCCCCTTCAAAACCATTACCGGTCTCTGGCTTGTCATCAATAATCCATGGGTAGTACGCAGGTTGTCCAGTTGCAATTGTTAACTTACCTGATTCAACTGTTGCTAGATCAGCCTTGGCACATGATGCAGCGCTATCACTTGATGCTGAATCACTCTTCGCACATCCCGACAACGTCAATGCCGTCGCAACTGCAATAACAGTGAGAATTACAAAAGGTTTTTTCACGGTAGCTCCTAAAGGTAAGTGGATACCACCGAAGGCTATTAAGAAGAGTTCTATATGTCTATATGCCAGCGCTTTGCATGTGAGCCCTCTTAGCAATTGCCCTAGACTCTGCAGATGGAGCAAATATTTATCCGTGAATTGGGAACAATTGCGGATCAAGATAGAGGTTTAGATCTCTTTGATTCTATTTGGCCAATCCCTGGTGGTGGTCGTGAGATACCTCAAAACCTAATGCAGGCCTTTGTCCATAACGGGGCATACTTCACGGGCGCCTTTCGTGGAGATGAAATTCTAGGAGCAACATTTGGCTTTATTGGTACTACGGGCGGCGTCCATTTACATTCACATATGTCTGCGGTGTTGCCCAAGAGTCGCGACTTGGGTGTCGGTGCATTAATGAAACACCACCAGTACGCATGGGCACTTGAAAGGGATATTCCATTTATTACATGGACCTTTGATCCCCTTGTTAAAAAAAATGCTAGCTTTAATATTTCAAAGCTTGGAGTTGAAATTACGGATTACTATCCAGATTTTTATGGATCAATGCCCGACTTAGTTAATGCTGGTGATGCCTCAGATCGTCTTATGGCACAGTGGCATGTAACTGCAGAAACATCTGCGCCAAAAGTCGGCCTCACCATTCCGCCAATTGATGCAATCACTATTGCAATCCCTGAAGACATTGTCCACCTGCGCGTCGGAAGCAATGATGAAGCCATGTCTGAACGACTGCGAGTAAGAACACAATTTCTTGAGGCATTTAGTAATGGCTACAAGGTTGTTGGTTTTTCACCAGATGATGGCTACATACTGACAAAGGAGTTAGCGTGAAAATTGCCGAATATGAACTTCGCAGAATTCATCTGCCGCTCGTTAGGCCATTTCGAACCTCATTTGGTAGCCAATCTGATCGCGAAGTATTAATCGTAAAGATCACAACTGATGATGGAGTCATCGGTTGGGCTGAATGTGTCGCAATGTCTGCTCCAGTTTATTCACCTGAATATATTTCAGGGGCTCTAGAGACGATGCGTGCATTCTTAATACCAGCAATTAACAAGGCTGGTGATGTCGAAGCAGCGACTATCGCACAGGTTCTCAAACCTTTCCTTGGAGCACAGATGGCCAAAGCCGCTCTTGAGACAGCGATTCTTGATGCGCAGTTAAAGACCGCCGGTATGTCACTTGCAAACTATCTTGGCGCAAATAAAACAAAGGTTCCATGCGGTGTTTCTGTAGGAATCGCCCCTTCAATAGAGGCACTCATCGAAGAAGTCACGTCATATGTTGACGCTGGGTACAAGCGAATCAAACTTAAGATTGAGCCCGGCTGGGATATTGAACCGGTCAGAACAATACGAGAACTCTTCCCGCATATGCCACTTCAAGTCGATGCGAATCAGGCTTATTCCAGAGGCGATGGTCATCACTTGCAACAGTTAGATGATTTCGATTTACTGCTT
>CAIXPV010000156.1 GCA_903921405.1 uncultured Actinomycetes bacterium | reverse complement strand
GCGTAACATAACCCCATGTTCTGGCGTTGTGCAGTCTGTCAGCAAGTTTGATTACTAATACTCGAATGTCTCGAGACATAGCAACAACCATCTTGCGCACGGTCTCTGCTTCTGCAGTCGGGCCATACGTTAGACGATCAAGCTTGGTGACACCATCGACCAGGTTCGCAATCTCTTCGCCAAAATCGTGCCGCAACTCTTTCAACGAATAGGGCGTATCTTCCACGGTGTCATGCAATAGTGCAGCAATGATCGTCTCTGAATTCAAGCCGAGTTCAGCCAAAATTTGGGCAACTGCAACTGGATGCGTTATATATCGCTCGCCAGATTTACGAAGCTGACCATCATGGGCCTTTTCAGCTACAAGAAAGGCGCGTTCAACATCAGCGCTACTGCTGGTGGCATGGTTTTCCTTGAGCGCACTTATGACTGGTGCAATCAAGGTATCCACAAGAAAATCCGCTACTTGCGGCCTTTGCGCTTTGGTTGATTGCGTGGACCACGTGGTCGGTCAGCTAATGCCACCGGTGCTGATTGTGCAACAGCAGGAGCGGTGCCTCTGCCATTAACTCGCTTAGCTAAGGCAACCATTGCTGGCTCCTTCTCGCGCAACTGCGCCAAAACTGGCGGTGCAATAAAGATAGATGAGTAAGTTCCCACAGCTAATCCAATAAAGAGAGCTAGCGAGAGATCTTTAAGTGTTCCAGCACCAAGTAGTCCTGCGCCTACGAACAAGATAGATCCAACAGGAAGCAGGGCGATTAATGATGTGTTGAATGAGCGAATCAAGGTCTGGTTAACGGCAAGGTTGGTTGCCTGTGAGTACGTCTGCTTAGAGCTTGCAGTAATCGTGCGTGTATTTTCACGAATCTTATCGAATACAACAACAGTGTCATAAAGGGAGTAACCCAGAATCGTCAAGAAACCAATAACAGTTGCGGGCGTAACATCAAAGCCGACTAGTGCATAGATTCCAACGGTAATAAAGACGTCGTGAACAACAGCGACGATGGCAGCGATTGCCATCTTGGGTTCAAAGGCCATTGCCAAATAAAACATCACGCAGATTAAAAAGCCGATTAAGCCATAGAGAGCTTTACGAGTAATCTCTTTACCCCACGAAGGTCCAACGATTTGAGAGTCAATTGATTCGGTGGCTACAGAAAATTTCGCAGCTAAAGCATCTTGAACCGCATTGTTTTGCGCATTATCTAATGCTCCGGTTTGAACCCGAACTTTATCGGTTCCAATATTTTGAACGATGATCTCTCCGGGAATTCCAGTTGTTGCAACTGCAGCGCGGGCATCGGCAATCGTTGCACTAGCTTTTGTAACGGTGAACGACGATCCGCCCTTGAACTCGATTCCAAGGTGAAGACCTTGAAGGCTTAAAGCTCCAATGGAGGCAAGGATGAAAAGGGCTGAGATTGAATACCATCGACGACGACGGCCAATAAAGTCAATCGAGGTTTCACCACGATAGAGACGACCACCTAATCCTGAAAACTTTGACATATCTTATGCCTCCTTCGTTACTGGCAGAGTTCCGGTGCTCTTAGCCGATAGGCCAGATAAGCGATGTCCGGAAGAGAAGAAATGTAGTCGAGCAACGATAGTTACCAGCGGTTTGGTAAAGACGAATACGACGATTAAGTCAACGAGCGTTGTTAAGCCCAGGGTGAAAGCGAATCCTCGTACTCCACCAACTGCAAAGAAATAAAGAAGTACTGCCGCGATGATCGATACAAAGTCTGCCACCAGAATCGTGTGACGGGCGCGCAACCAACCAGATTCAACAGCGGTTCTAAGCGTTCGTCCCTCACGAAGTTCATCTCGAACTCGCTCAAAGTAGATAATGAACGAGTCGGCAGTAACGCCAATAGCGACGATAGCGCCTGCAATACCTGCCAAAGTCAGTGTAAATCCGATCCATTTACCGAGAAGTAAAAAGAGAAGATAGACAAGAGAACCCGCAACAGTAAGTGAACCAACTGTTACAAACCCAAGGCCTCTGTAATAGAGAAGTGAGTAGAGAAGAACTAACCCGAGGCCAAGACCACCAGCGATTAATCCTGCATTGAGTTGATCAGCACCTAGGGTTGGCGAAATTTGTTGAACTTCTCCACGATCAAAAGCCAACGGCAATGCACCATATTTCAAAACATTTGATAAATCTTGAGCTTCAAGTTGGGTAAAGCTTCCAGTGATCTGCGCGTTACCTGATGGAATTGGCTCAGTAATTCGAGGGGCAGATACAACTAAACCATCTAGAACAATGGCTACTTGATTAAGTGGCGCTGCAAGGGTTGTCACACGAGTTGTAAGGGCGCCAAAGGCCTTTGTGCCTTCACCATTAAATGTCAGACTCACATACCAGGCGTTACCACCTTGAGTATCAATGCTCGCAGATGCTTTTGAAACCTGTCGTCCTAAAACTTCAGCAGGTGCCAAAATATATTTCGTTGTTCCTGCACGATCACAGACAGCAATTGTGTCCGTAGGCGCATCTGTTCCCGTGCCTTGCAAGTTAGCAGCCTTCGTACAATCAAGTGCGGCAAACTTTGCATTAACCTCAGCGCTCACACCAGCGGTTGGAGTAGCGGCGGCATCAGCAGCGCCAGT
>CAIXPV010000155.1 GCA_903921405.1 uncultured Actinomycetes bacterium | reverse complement strand
TATCGCCAACTTGAAAACGATGACACGGCGATGTTGAGTGTGAGCGCCGTTGGTTTTATAACAATTGCAGGTAGATCAAAGAGCGTCATAATCGCGATGTAGGCAGATGCCCCTGCGTGACCAACGGACGTATAAAGGACTGCGCCACAAAAAAGAAGTAATGCGATGACACAATTATGAAGCTCAAACACGCTTAGCCTTTAACTACGCGATATGTTGCAAGTGTTGGGTCTGTGGCATAGGCGATACGGACGCCGGCCGCCTTGGTAGTGGCTAAACCATCAACGATGTGCTGCGTCAAAATCTCACCAGGTGCAACGACTGCAACCCCAGGTGGATATGGTGCTATGAGGTCAGCCGAGATTCGACCGACTGCACTATTGGCGGCAATCATTTGAGTATCGGCAAAGTATGCCTCGCGCATTGAAATTCCCACTTGGGGCACTACCGACCAACTTAATGAAGTCGCTGTAGCTCGCGGCGTTTTCTGTAAGGATTTTAAAATCGGTGTTAGTGCATCACGGAGTTCGCTAAATTCATCTACCGAATCGGCCAAGGTCGCTAAGAAAACAACGGTGTCGTTATCGGCCATTTCAACACGAATATTGCTGCGCTGTAAAGTGTTTTCAATTTCGACTCCAGATGCCCCTAATTGATTAGCACGCAGAACAATCTTGGCCGGATCAAAGCGTCCAGCGGGAAAGTCGGTTGCGTTTAAGAAGATTGGCATCTCAAAGTGGGATTGGACTTCTGTCTTGAAGTTTTCAACATTAGTAACTAGCTCTTGGATTAACTCTTCACCGCGGGTTTGCAAAAGCGCTCGGCACCCATCGATAGATGCAAGAGGCGCACCGGCAGGTGAGGTTGTATGAGTAGTCTCAAAACTTTGTTCAATACGATCTAGATTTAAATATTTCCCCTGCGTCAGCAAGATTGCCGATGCGCTATAACCGGGAAGTGCTTTGTGAGTACTTGTAATTAAAGCATCGGCTCCCAGTTGAAGACAGTGCTGGGGGACTGCACTAGAAAAACCAAAGTGGGCGCCCCATGCAGCATCAACAATCACAGGAATCGAATGCGTATGTGCGCTGGAAATAAGTGCGGATAAATCTGAGAGCGTTCCAAGGTAGCCAGGTTCGGTGAGCAACAATGCAATTGGATTTTGATCTAAAGTTTTTTCAAACTCGCGCACCGAGATCCCAATCGGGACTCCAGTTGCCTCATCAATGTCGGGTGTAAGCCAGATTGGTTCAAGGCCCGCTAGAACCAAAGCACTTAAGACCGAACGATGTGCAGTTCGTGAGAGTGCAACCCTGTCTCCGGGTTTGCCAAGTGCCAAGATGATCGCCTGGTTTGCATGGGTTGAACCCCCAGTTGAAAACCGTGCACAGTCGGCGTTCCACAATGTGGCAGCAAGGGCTTCGGCTCTTCGTAAAACCTGATGAGTCAATTTAATTTCATCGAGGCCGCCGTATAAAGGAGTATCGCTATCGACAACTTGTCCGAGGCCAGCATCTAACCGTGATGCCCTTTGCTTGTGACCCGGAATCGTGAAGGGCGTTCGTGTGCTCTCGAAGTAAGAGAGGTAGGCATCTAATAACGGTGCCGAAACTCTCAGTGAACTCATGGGTATAGCCTAACTTTTAGGCCTTTGCTTGGGAAATATGGCCTTAGACTTTATCCATGAACACACTCACTAATCTGACTCAAGAACGCCGTCTGGTCACTGCTATTCCAGGACCACGATCATTGGAAGCGCTCAAGCGCCGCAGTGAAGCGACATCTGGGGGATTGGGTATGGCGATACCAGTAATCATCGAGCGTGCAAGTGATGCCATTTTGCTGGATATCGATGGTAACCAAATCATCGACTTAGGTTCAGGTATTGGTGTTGTGAACGTTGGTAACTCGACTAGCCGCGTTGTAGATCGCGTGATTGAACAGGTACAGGCATTTACACATACATGCTTCACGGTTGCTCCTTACATGAACTACATCGAAGTGTGCGAAAAATTAAATGAACTCACACCTGGAAGTCACAAGAAGAAGTCATTGCTTGTTAACTCTGGCGCTGAGGCGGTAGAAAATGCGGTAAAAATTGCGCGCCACTTTACAAAGCGTCCAGCAATTGTAGTTTTCGAACACAGCTATCACGGTCGTACAAATTTAACTATGGCGCTGACTGCCAAGAACATGCCATACAAAGAGGGCTTTGGTCCTTTTGCCCCTGAGGTGTATCGGGTACCGATGCCATATTCATTCCATTGGGTAGGCGATCAAGCCAGAATTACTGCCGATGCAATTGAGATGATTACGCACAAGATTGATAAAGAGATCGGTGCACACAACGTTGCCGCGATTTTGATCGAGCCAATTCAAGGTGAGGGCGGATTTATCGTTCCACCAAAGGGTTTCTTACCTGCACTCTCGAAATACTCAGCAGATAATGGAATCCTCTTCATTGCCGATGAAGTTCAGACTGGCTTTGGTCGTACTGGCCACATGTTTGCTATGGAAGAAGAAAACGTTGTTCCAGATATTGTCGTAACGGCTAAGGGTATTGCAGGCGGGTTGCCACTTGCAGGAATCACTGGCCGAGCCGATGTCATGGACTCTGTTCATGCATCAGGCTTAGGTGGAACCTTTGGAGGAAATCCACTTGCATGTGCAGCAGCCCTTGGCGTTTTTGAAACTATCGAAGCTGAAAACTTGGTTGCTCGCGCCCAACATATCGGCACAATTCTGGGTGACTCACTTCGTGCGCTCGCCAAGAAGTATCCAATTATTGGTGAAGTTCGCGGCCGAGGCGCAATGCAGGCCATTGAATTAGTAGAAGCTGGAACTAAGAATCCAAATACAGCTGCCATGAATGCCGTAGTCAAATACTGCCAAAGCAAAGGCGTCCTCGTACTTACCGCCGGAACGTATTCCAACGTAGTCCGCTTTTTGCCTCCATTAGTAATTACTGATGAATTATTACTTGATGCTATGAGCGTTCTAGACGAGGCTTTCGCTTCGATTTAATCAATGATGGAGTGATAGCGGACTAAATCTCTATCACTTACTTCAGGCCATTCGCGTGCACTAGCTCGTACGCCATGTGTTTTAAAGGCGTTAATTGTAATTTTCATATTCGGGTTAACTTTTTTGAGCCATAAGGCAGTCGTGATTAGCTCTTCATCTGAGTCGTTGTGGCCTGGAACCAAGAGCAGGCGGACTTCATATAGTTTATTAATCGAATCCAAATATTTAATTGACTCCAAAACTACCGTGTTGGAACTTCCAGTGAGCTCAATATGACTGGCATCATCTAGGGCTTTAAGGTCCAGCATTACACCGTCGGTATATGGGGCCAGAAGATCCCATACTTCTTGCGGTGCATTTCCATTGCTATCAATCATGGTCGTTAAATGTTCGAACTCAGAGCGTTTCTTAATCTCTTTAAAGAGTTCTAGAACAAATTCATGTTGCACTGTTGCTTCACCACCCGAGACAGTGATGCCAGATATATATGGCATCGCACTTCTAATCTCAATAAGAACTTCTTGCACGCTCATCTCATTTGCCCGCGGAGTATGAAGCGGAATTGTGTGAGGGTTATGGCACACCAAACAGTTGAAGTTACATCCCTGTAAAAAGAGAACGAAGCGATTTCCTGGGCCATCGACCCACGAAAAAGGAATGATGCTAGCTACTTGAGCTTGGGGAGCTTTCGGCACTGGTCACCCGCTTTACATTTCGCTGATCAACATGTGAGTCGGCGACTGACCCTGCACCAAGGAAGGTGCTGCCGTGTCGTGCAGCTGGCATCTTTGCTAAATCGGATTTGCGAACTAAATAGCCGGTGATTCGAATGAAGTCATTGCTATCTAAATTGAAAGTGAAATCACGCATTCCACTCTTGAAGGCGCCTCGGATTACGTCAACGACTGCTTGTGGATTCTTAACTGCCGTTTCATCGAAGGATAAAACATCGCTGATACCTGATTGGAATAAGTGATGGTGGCGGGCGACAGTTTTTAGATGAGCAATGAGCGGAGGCTCCGTACCAATGGGGATTCGAGTTCCAGCGGTGACCCCAATGTCTAAATCAATACCTGATTGTGAATGCAGAAATGCATAGCCATCATTGCCTTCGCAATAAGGCATTTTGCGCTTTGATACCCAATCGGCGATGAAAGATGTAATGCGATATCCAAGGTCGTCGGCGGCAATACTATGGCCGTAAGTGCCTTCGATACCCTCTTGCTGCATCAAAATATCTACCGCTTCAGCCAAACCAAAGATGCCAAACATCGCAGAAAACTTATCGAGATCCAGAAGACCTTCGGTAACTAACCAGCTTGATTCAAAAAAATGTGACTCTTCAACTAGATAGATAATTCGGGACTCCATTAATTCAGCGGTTAAATCTAAGTAATAAGGAAGCGTAGCTTCAAAGAAACTCTCGACTCCACCGCATCCAGCCTCAACCGTTGCCTTAAGGTTTATTCGAACCAAGGTATGTGCGCCACCACCAATTTTAAGTGAGTTATAGCAACTGACTGCGGCATAGTTTTCGCCAAGATCTGATTTCATCATGACATCATTGATGAAGTGTGGCTTACCGCATTCAAAGACAGTCTTCACTGCATCCAAAATATATTCATCACTCGTTAAAACTGGGTCTACTTTCAGTGAGATATTTGGAACAACTTGCAATAACTCGCGCTCCAGCTTAAAAATCATCTTTGAGACACGGTTATAAACTGGGCTTAAATTGGTGTGAGCAAAGGCATCTGGAAACATTCGATCCAGGCTTATCCAAAAGCGCTTGAGTTTGGAATATAGGTCCTCATCGGTGACACCTTCAATATAGGGAAGGAGCAGTGAATCTAGATCACCGAAATAAACGGGATATCCAGTAATCGATGGAGTTGATGAATAGATAATTAATAGAAATGCGAGAGCATCATCTAGATCTTTTGCCGGAGGGATTTCTAGAAAGGATGAACCATTAACGAGTACTTTTTTGTAATCTGGCAATAAGTAACGTGGGCGATATGGAGCGTGACCCTCGTACATATCGCAGATAATTCGATTTGTAAGCGCATCGCTGCATTGTTTGCGTACGGCCGGAGGATCGAGAAGATTTTCAGCTAATTGTGCAAGTGCCGAGACGCGCTGACGGTAGGTAAATTTTGGATCGGTTACTACTGCGCGGATATCTTGTAACGAAGTCATGTACAAATCTTAATTTCGATGACCAGATCAAGTGTCTCGATTGGCTCTCATAACAAGGTAGTGAGTGCTGACCCTCAGGGTTAACTCTCTAGTTTGTAGCCTAAGCCACGAATAGTCTGAATTAATACTGGGTTAGCTGGATCAGCTTCAATCTTTGCACGTAAGCGTTTGATGTGAACATCCAACGTTTTAGTGTCTCCGAAATAATCTCCGCCCCAGACGCGATCAATCAACTGCGAACGGGTCAATACGCGACCAGAGTTGCGCATTAAAAATTCAAGAAGCTCAAACTCTTTGAGTGGAAGTGCAATCGGATTTCCATTAATCGATGCTTGGTGACGTGCAGTATCTAGTCGAATTGGTCCAACAGAGATAACTTCAAGATCACCATTTAAATCAGCATCAGATATTCCGCGACGAAGGACAGCCTTGATGCGAGCGATTAATTCGCGTGAAGAATAAGGTTTAGTTACGTAGTCATCTGCGCCAAGTTCTAAGCCAACGACCTTATCAATTTCAGCATCTTTGGCCGTCAACATAATAATTGGCACCTGAGATGTAGTTCGAATCGTGCGACATACATCTACGCCAGAGATTTCAGGAATCATAAGATCTAACAGGATTAAATCTGCGCCCTCTTTACTAAACATATTCAGTGCTGCACGTCCATCTTCGGCCACGCTGACTTCGAAGCCCTCTTTGCCAAGCAGGAATGCCAGAGCCTCAGAGAAAGAGCTTTCATCTTCAACGATTAGTATTTTGGTCATTCTGAGTTCTCCATAGGTGGCAAATAGATGGGTAATCGAAGAGAAAAAGTACTGCCAACATTTTCAACGCTCCAGATTTTTACTTCGCCGCCATGTTTAGATGCCACATGCTTGACGATGGAAAGACCAAGACCGGTACCGCCAGTTTGGCGAGAACGTGCAGGATCAACGCGATAGAAGCGTTCAAAGATTCGATCTTGTTCGGCCTCGGAAATTCCAATTCCTTGATCGGTAATTGCAATATCAATAACTCCATTTTCTATAGTCGTTGATATTGAAACTTTTGTATTCTCAGGAGAGTAGTTGATTGCATTCTCGATAAGGTTATGAATCGCCATTATTAACTGATCTCGGTCGCCAAGAACGATCGCGGGCGTTGTTTCCGAATATGTGACAGTTATATGTCGATTATCTGCGCCAATCTGACATTGATCTATGGCTTCACGAATCATGTATTCCACGCCGACTTCTTGTGCCAGTTGCAAAGGATCGGAGTCTTGCACTCTCGAGAGATTAATGATTTCCTGTACTAAATCTGTAAGGCGTTTAGCTTCAGACTGCATGCGAGTCGCAAATTTAACAACTGATTCAGGATCATCTTTAGAACCTAAAACCGCTTCGCTTAACAGTGAAAGCGCACCAATAGGAGTCTTTAACTCATGTGAAATATTGGCAACAAAATCTCGCCGTACATCGTGAACACGTTGTGCTTCACTTTCATCACTAACTAGAACCAGAACCAAATCATCTTTTGTTAGCGGCAAAACCTTTACTGTGAGCTCATGCTTGCCTTCACCAATCGGGCCTCGGGGGATATCGATTTTTCCAACTTGTTGATTATTGGTACGACGAACAACACGGATAGTGGCTAGGAGTTCGGGACTTTGGATTCGCTCTTCTTTTAAAATCCCAAGCGCTTCTATTCCAGGAGTACTGAAAACAGGGACTTCTCCAGGGGCCAAAATGAGGGAGTCGCCATCTAACTGGCTCAGGGTTTCAATGAGCATTTCGGGCAGGTCCCTAGGATTTGACTGCTCTAAGTCCCGGCGTAAGAACTTCATGGCCACACTCTATAGGCTCTAAACGCCAGTTTACCTTCTGTTCACCTAAGCATGGCTCTCTATTCATCACCTCCACATAGGTTTCGCGTCATGGCCCTTATTAGATCTGTATTCCAAGACGAGCTCGATAGCATTTCTCAATCGCTAGTTGATCTAACTGCAATGGTTTCAGAATCAATGTCGAAGGCAACTACTGCACTTCTTTCGTGTGATTTAAAACTTGCTGAAGAAGTAATTGCAGCCGATTTAAAGATTGATGATTATCAACACGATATTGATAGCCGAATAATTGACATCATTGCAAGGCAGCAACCTGTTGCATCGGACTTGCGTGCTTTGGTCACGGCCCTAAGAATGGGTTCAGACCTTGAGCGCATGGGCGATTTAGCTCACCATGTTGCAAAGATTGCGCGCATGCGTTATCCAGATGCAGCTGTGCCAACTGAGCTAGTTGAAACTATTACAGCTATGGGTAAGGCTGCGATTAAAATTACTGATAAAACAGGCGTTGTAATTTCTACACGCAATACCGAAATGGCACTTGAAGTTGAGCGCGATGATGATGAAATTGATGGCCTGCACCGTCAACTGATTGGCGTACTAATTGAGCCTACGTGGACGCACGGCATTGAAACTGCGATCGATATAACTCTTTTGATTCGTTACTACGAGCGTTATGCCGATCATGCGGTTTCAATCTCACGTCGGGTGTACTTTTTAGTCACAGGAAAGTTCGCTTCATAAAATGTCAGTTCAAGAGCTAGTTATTCCACAACCGAGAGAAATCACTACCGAGCCTCGATTTTCGGACAAAGTTTTTCGTGGCGTCGTAACTACTGGTGGACTCTCATCCCTATTACTTCTTGGACTCATTGCTCTATTCCTTGGCTACCGAGGTTTTGAGGTTTTGCGCCAAGAAGGAATCGGATTCATTACGCATTCGGATTGGTCAATCTCAACTGATGATGCCGGCAATGTGATTGAGAGCCACTTTGGCTTAGCTGCAATGCTCGTTGGAACAATTCTCTGTTCTCTAATCGCAGTGGTCATTGCGCTACCAGTATCGGTATTTTGCGCGCTTTTCTTGAACTTTTACGCACCAGGATGGCTCAAGAAAATCATGGTCACCATAATTGACATGATGGCAGCATTCCCATCGATCCTTTTTGGTATTTGGGGCTTTTTAGTACTTATGCCAAGCGTTGAGTACTGGGCAAAACTTCTGCACCGATATCTTGGATTTATTCCAGTCTTTAATATGCAGGTTCCGGTTTATACACGCTCACCTTTTGTTGCTGGCGTGGTTCTTGCAATAATGATTATTCCAATTATCACTTCAGTTTCTCGCGAGATTTTTTCGCAAGCGCCACTTGACCGAATTCAAGCGGCGTATGCACTGGGTGCAACACGTTGGGCCATGATCAAAGCTGTAGTAATACCGCATGGTCGAAGCGGTGTCATTGGGGGAGCGATGCTTGGCCTTGGACGAGCGATGGGTGAAACAGTTGCAGTATTTACCGTCTTAAATATAGTCTTCCAAATCAACTGGCAGATGCTTTTGGGTGCAGGTGGAAACGTTGCATCACTCATTATTTTGAAGTTCGGTGATGCCAGCCCATATGAAATTAAAGCTTTGATGGCCGCCGGCCTTGTTTTATTTGCTTTGACATTAATCGTCAATGGTTTTGCCAACTTCATAGTTAAGACAACTGGAAAGTCGGGACGATGACTACCACGGTGACTGCAGTACCTACTAAGCCTTGGAAGGCCTCGACGCGTGAGCGCGTAACCGATGTATTGATTTTTCTGGTAGCTCTGTCAACATCTTTCGCTGCTGTTGAACTGACTCCTATGAAAGGCAAACTGGCGTACTTTGCAATCTTCTTTATTGCATATGCTTTTCTTACTGCCGCTTTTAAGGGAATTCAACGAGGCAATGCTGCAGCCAAAGATGCACTTGTTAACTCACTCGTTGCTATCGGAGCGATAGTTACAGTGATTCCTGTCCTTAGTATTTTGGTTACAGTTCTTAACAAAGGCCTACCGGGCATCAGCTTTGGCCTCTTTACACATGACATGGCGCTGGCGACTCCAACTGATCCGCTCAATAATGGCGGGCTTTTACATGCAATCACAGGCACCTTAACTCTAGTTGCGGTTGCTCTAGTGCTGAGTGTGCCAATCGGAATTCTAACCGCGCTCTATTTAACTGAAATCAAGGGACGCTTCACAGGTCCGATTCGCTTCTTAGTTCAAGCTATGAGCGGTGTGCCATCGATTGTTGCTGGCCTTTTTATTCTTTCGGCAGTTCTGTATCCAATCACAAAAGCGTATTCCGGTTTAATGGGTGCACTTGCCTTAACTATTTTAATGATTCCAACGATTGCACGAACATCGGAAGAAGTACTCAATCTGATTCCCAATGAGTTGCGCGAGGCAGGAACCGCGTTAGGTGGCACTCAATGGCGCACAGTTGCCATGATTGTTCTACCAGCAGCCAAGAGCGGTTTAATCACTGCAATTATCTTAGGTGTTGCCCGCATCGCTGGAGAAACCGCACCAATTCTTTTGCTTACAGGTGGCGGAGACAAAGTTAACCCCAATGCCTTTAACGGACCAATGGGATCACTGCCGTATTACATCTGGAAATCATTTAATGCTGGCTCACCAGAGGCGATTACTCGCGCGTGGGCAGGACTATTAGTTTTGGTGGGGCTGGTATTAATCCTCTTCACTTCGGCACGCTTCCTAGGATCTAGAAAGGCTGCCAAATGACAACATCACATGAGAATGAGAAGGAAACAATGGATACGACAGTCAAGCCACATTCATTAGCCGATGTTGCACAAGCTAAATCAGTTAAAGCACCTGGCACTCGCGCTCTGGGTACAGGGCTTGAAACCCGTGGAGTCCATGCCTGGTTTGGTAAGCACCACGCCTTATCTAATATCTCTCTAGATTTTGCTGCAGGAACTGTGACTGCCTTAATTGGACCTTCGGGCTGCGGTAAATCAACGTTTATTCGAACCATTAACCGTATGCATGAATTCATTCCAACAGCAGCAATGGCCGGAGAAGTCTTGCTCGATGGCAAGGATGTCTACGCTCCGGGTACAGATGTCACCAAGATTCGTCTGCAGATTGGAATGGTCTTTCAAAAGCCAAATCCATTCCCATCGATGACTATCGGAGAGAACGTCTTATCTGGACTCAAACTCGCGCAGATTAAAGTAGATAATAAAGATGACTTGTTAGAAGAAAGCTTGGAGCGTGCAGGTTTATGGAGCGAAGTTAAAGATCGCTTAGGCGCACACGGTGGCTCACTTTCAGGCGGACAACAGCAACGTCTGTGTATTGCTCGTGCTCTAGCGGTTCGGCCGCAAGTTCTACTGATGGATGAGCCTTGCTCTGCCTTGGATCCAGGATCAACACTTCGCATTGAAGAGACGATTCGTCACTTATCTGACACGATGACAATCATCATCGTGACGCACAATATGCAGCAAGCTGCACGTGTCTCTGACTACACCGCTTTCTTCTTATCCGATGGTGGCCCTGGACAGATGATTGAAGTTGCCCCTACCAGTGAGATCTTCTCGCGGCCGCAGGATCAGCGCACAGAAAACTATGTAACGGGGCGATTCGGATAATCATTTACCTATTGTTCATCTAGTAGTCGAAGAGCGTTCGGATTCCGAGCGCTCTTCGTTCATGTCCGCTCCATATGTTTATCCCGTAGTTCAAACATACCTAAAAAGGGGAAATAAATTGAGAATTTCAAAGTTCGCGAAAGTTGCAACTCTTGCACTCGCGTTTGGTTTAATTGCAGGATCTCCTGCATATGCAGTTGATTTACAGGGTTCTGGTGCATCATTCCCGGCCCTTCTTATCGAAGGTTGCAAAGCCGGATTTGCAGCTAGCAATAGCGGTGCAAACAGCTACGTCTACGCATCATCATCTTCAGGCACAGGACAAGCTAACTCAGACAAATCCATCGGTGATTTCTGGATGTCAGATGGTGCCTACACCGCAGCAACAAAGCGCTCGACTCTTATCCACGTTCCACTAGTCGCCGCCCCAATCGCAGTTCTCTACAACTTAACATCAAAGACAACGTTGCAGCTATCGGCTTCAACAATCGCTGGAATTTTCGGTGGAACAATCACAAATTGGAGTGACCCAGCAATTGCTGCCGATAATAATCGCACTGCAACTAAAGTTGTCTACAAACTAGATTCCAATGGAAATCCAAAGAAGGATGCAAAGGGCAATCCAATCGTTCTACGTACTCAGATCGTCACCGGCCACTACACATTGCCAAATAAGACAATCAAAGTCATTTATCGCTCTGATTCATCTGGAACATCTGAGAACTTCACAAACTTCATGAACAAGTCGGCTCCAACCGTATGGACAAAGGCAAAGGGTAAAGTTTTCAAGGATGGTTTCCCAGGAGACATCAATGCTATTGCTAACCTAGGTCGTGTCGTTG
>CAIXPV010000154.1 GCA_903921405.1 uncultured Actinomycetes bacterium | reverse complement strand
CCTATCCATCCATTCCTAGTCAATTTAATTTTTTAATGAGGCTAGGGCCCGAAAAGGAGCACCACAATGGGAGCAAGAAATAATAAGGCTCTACGCGAGCCAAAGAATAAGGGCGCAAAAGCTGCTGCCCTGAATAAAAAGTTTAAGAAGAAGCCTTGCAGCTTCTGCCAACAGAAGGTCACATATATCGATTACAAAGATATTGCGACCCTTCGCAAGTACATCTCTGACCGCGGCAAAATCCGCGCTCGCCGCGTTACAGGTGCATGCACACAGCACCAACGCTCGATCGCAACCGCAGTCAAGAACAGCCGTGAAGTAGCACTACTTCCTTACACATCTTCAGCGAAATAAGGAGTGAATCAACTATGAAACTCATCCTTACTCGTGAAGTTGCAGGCCTAGGCGCTGCAGGCGATGTTGTAACTGTTAAAGATGGATTTGCACGCAACTTCTTGTTGCCACGAGGAAATGCAATTGCTTGGTCACTTGGCGGAGAAAAGCAGATTCAGAGCATCCGTCGCGCACGTTCAAATCGCGAAATTCGCGATATTGATCATGCAAAAGAGGTTAAGGCAACACTTGAGGCTGCAACTATCACTGCCAAGGTCAAGGTCGGCGCAAAGGGCGTCTTGTTCGGTTCTGTAACCGATAAAGATGTTGCAAGTGCCATCAAAGCTGCAGTTGGTTTAGATATTGATCGTCATGCGATCAAGACTGCCGGCCACATCAAGAAGACTGGAAACCATGAGGTTAAGGTCTCTCTTGGCCACAACGTTGTTGCAACTGCAACAGTAAGCGTTGTCGCTGAATAATTACAAACTTAGAAAGGCCCGTCGCATATGCGGCGGGCTTTTTTATTTCGTTACAACGTTGATCATCGCCTGCTTAAAGTAAGCACTTGTAAACTCACTGCGCGCTAAATCATATTTAGCCATTCCCCACTGCCAAAAATCGAAATCTAATTCAGAGACTTCTGATTGAATCGATGCCCATAAAGTCCATCCATATTTTCCAACTAAAGCCCACAACCATGCACGAGCAACTTTGTCAGGTCGGTATCCACCGTAATACGCAGTTACTAACTCTTCCAAAGCTTCAAGTGGCAAAAAGGCCTCTGCCCAGATATTGCCAATCTCAAAGCAGGCATCGTTATTTCCCGAGTACTCATAGTCAATCAACCAAATTTTTTCACCATCATCGATGAAGTTACCGGGCAACAAGTCGTTATTACAAGGAACTAAGCCCTCATCCAAAACCGCAAAGGCTTTTCGAATATCTACAACAGATGGAGCAAAATCAAAGTAATTTTTCGGAACCTTAAATCCTTGCTCTTGCACTATGGATAAATATTTCTTTTGAACGTCAAACATATTGAACTCGTGATCAAAGGGTTCAAGTGCGTGCAAAGCGCGCAAACTAGTGGCTATACGCGGCAGATTCTGCAATACATCAGGGGCGCCGTACGTTCGCCCCTCGATATAGGAAATCAGCAGCAATCCCTCACCTGGTAGATAATCTAAAACCTTGGCACCTACGCCACTTTTACCTGCAATGGTTGAGTTAGTGAACTCAGAGCCACGGTCAATTGATAAAAGAGATGATGAGTTACTAGATATTCGAGCTACGTACTTTCCCTCAGGAGTATTAATCAGAAAGTTCCGATTTGTTAGCCCACCCGAAAGTTCAGAGATCGATGTGCGGGAGTGCAGCCGCTCAACTTTATTGAAGAGTTGAGCAAACTCACGCTCTAACGCACTGGCATCGCTCACCCGTTCAGGATACATTTCACATGTGTCCGTGTCAGTAGTTCCAGCCAGAGCAAAAATCGTCATTATTGGCGGCGGTGTAGGTGGAACGTCAGTTGCATATCACTTGGCCGAACTTGGCGAAAAAGATGTCATTCTTTTAGATCGCAATGAATTAACTAGCGGCTCAACTTTTCACAGCGCGGGTTTGGTAGGCCAACTGCGCGCAGATCCCACATTAACGTTGATGAATATGCACTCGGTTGATCTGTATCGAAAGCTTCAAGCAACCGATACTCCGCCAAGCTGGCGCGAATGCGGCAGTATCAAGCTGGCATCTACTCCAGAGCGCATGCAGGAAATCCGTCGACAAATAGGCTGGGCTAAGACTTTTGGCCTTGATTTACAGGAGATATCACCGCAAGAGGCGCAGAGATTATTTCCACTTATTGATTTAGATGGCGTAGTTGGCGCTTGTTACATGGCATCAGATGGTCAAGTCGACCCATCACAACTTGCAATGGCACTTGCTGCAGGCGCACGTAAAAATGGCGTACAGATATTTACGCATACTCGCGTGCTGGAGATTAAAACTACCAATGGTCGAGTCAGCAGCGTTGTAACCGATAAGGGTGAGGTTGAATGCGAGATAGTTGTTAACTGCGGTGGAATGTATGCCCCGCAAATCGGGCGTATGGTCGATGTTCGTATTCCGATAGTCCCCATGAGTCACCAGTATTTAATTACCGATAACTTTATGGATGCGGATGCACCATTCCTACCATCGCTGCGCGATCCTGATAACTTGATTTACTTTCGTCAAGAAGTTTCTGGATTGTTGATGGGTGGATACGAAAGAAACTCCAAAGCCTGGTCGGCTGATTATAAAAACATCGATGATATTCCGGCCGATTTCAACAACACGTTACTGCCCGATGATTGGGATCGCTTTTACGATATTGCTGAAGCCTCACAAAAGCGCGTCCCAAAGATGGCTGAGATTGGAATTAAAAACTTTATCAACGGCCCCGAAGGTTTTACGCCTGATAACGAGTTCTGTTTAGGTGAAACATCGGTCGGTGGCTTCTATGTCGCTGCAGGTTTTTGTGCTCACGGCATCGCCGGAGCTGGTGGAATCGGCAAAGTCGTTGCCGAATGGATCGTCGCCGGTGAACCAACTATGGATTTGTGGCATATGGATATCAAACGCTTCGGCGCATCATATGAATCCCCAGATTTCACACTGCAACGCATCACTGAAAACTATGAACAGTATTACGACATTCACTATCCCGGCGAAGAGCGCACAAGCGCACGTCCTAAGTTCACATCTCCTGTCTATGAATGGCACAAAGCACACGCTGCTGTTTTTGGCGAAAAAGCCTCGTGGGAGCGCGTTAATTACTATCAAAGTAACATCGGCAATGAAGCTCTGCGCCCTCAAGGCTGGCTAGGTAAACATTGGTCATCGGCCGTACAAGTAGAACACCTCGCAACTAGAACAGCCGCCGGATTATTTGATGAATCTAGCTTTGCTAAAGCTCGCAT
>CAIXPV010000153.1 GCA_903921405.1 uncultured Actinomycetes bacterium | reverse complement strand
GGGATTGTTATAACGCCCACTAACTTAATTGCACGAATCAACTGAACACGAACCTCGTCGCGATTCTTAGCAACAGCTAATCGCGATAAGTGGGGAAGAATGGCCGTGATAATTGAAATAGTTACGATTGAATAAGGAAGCAACATCACAAAATAAGCATATGTATATGGCGTATACCCAACTCCTCTTGTAATTCCCTCCTGTGCGCTTCTAACTGCGGCACTGGTTGCAACATTAACAGTGACTAAATAACCAAGTTGAGAGATTAAGACATACAAGAGAGTCCAACCAGCTAAACCAAAAGACTTTCCTAATCCAGATAACCCCAACTGTGGTTTTAATGTGATTCCTAAATGTCGAATAACAGGGATCAGCACCAAAGCCTGTACGACAACACTAAATGTTGTACCCCACCCTAAAACTTGCACTTGTAACGATGTAATTGTGTCGGCAGTTATTACCGGAGAAAAGATCAAAAATGAGCCAAAAAGAGCTATACCCACCAAGTTATTAGCAATCGGCGCCCACATTAATGGGCCAAAAGAGCCACGGGCATTTGCAACCTGCCCCAGCATCGTAAAGACACCAAGAAAAAAGATTTGCGGCAAACAGTAACGAGTAAAAGCGATTGCAATCTCTTTCTCGGTTTCAAAACCAGGCGTAAAGAACTCGGGTGCATATAGACGCACCAATGCAGGAGCGAAGTACACGCCAATCACAACAAGGACAAGCAAGATTAAGGAGATCGTTGTTACTAACCTGGAAGCAAAACTATCGCCGCCATCCTCGTGGTCAAAAGATCTAACAAGTTGTGGAATAAATATCGCAGTTAGAGCGCCACCAACAAGTAAGTTATACAAAATATTAGGCATCGTATTTGCAACATTGTAGGTGTCGGCTAATAAAGCTGTTCCAAGCACAGCAACAATAAGAATGCCACGAATAAATCCAGTGATACGAGAAATAATTGTTCCGAGCGCCATGATTCCAGAGGCGCGAAAAAGTTCATTAGATTTCACTATTGCGCCCCCTTCTAACCCGGCGAACACTTTGGGCAACCGCTGCCAATAAGAGAAGTATGGCCGCTCCAGTTGTAAACCACGTGACTCTGGAATCTATGACGGTCGCGTTAAGCTGTAAAATGGAGAAAGCAACAATTGGAATGGCTTTTGAATCGGTTATCTGAGCAAAGACAGTTGTTTCACCAGGTGCAATTACTTGGGTAGCCAGCTCTAACTGAGTCTTCGAGTTAGGCGCCAAGTGAACCCCAGTAAAACCCGAGACAAGAATTCGAGAGTTCTTAGCCATCATGGAGATATCAATAGTTACGTCGATGGGGAATTGGTTAATGACCGTTACAGGCAGTTTGGCGTTCTCGGTTGTTATTTGATATTTCCCTGGGTTCACGCGCAACCTGTGGGTCTGCACAGCAACTGCTTCTACAGCATTAGCCACAAAGTGTTCGCGAGAGGTTTTATCGAGTGTTGGTGTGAGCAAGCGAGCTAGTTTCATGCGCAAATCAGATACATCTGTATGTGTAACAACTCTTGAAAGCCGCGTGAGCGCCTTGCGGTTATCGCTATAGGAGGAGCGCTGCAGTGCAGTTATTCGTGAACTGCCTGCATTTAATCCAGTTCCCTCTGAGCTTCGAACTGGGCGACCTAAGAACTCCTCAAGCTTTAACTTCCCAAAAGCGTAATAAGCATTTAATTCACTTGGAGCCAAACGCCTGGCTAGAGTTACATCTGGATTTCCATATGCAAGTGAGACAACATCATTTGTTAACGTCACTTTCTTGAGCTGAATCAACCAATTCTTTGCTATCACAGTTCCAATCGGCACAGCTTTGCTTGCAATTTTATAATCGCCAGTCATTGCAACTACTTCATCAATAAGGGATGAATCGATAACCCAAATTCTAGATCTGGCGTTTGGAACGTACACCAATTGTCCCAACCGACCGGACGGTGTTAACTCTTGCGCTAAATCATCATTTCGAAACGTACCTGTGAAATTTTGGTGTGGTGAACTGACAATCTTAACAACAGAGCTTTGCGCAGATGAAACAGGTAGTGGAGCAATGCAAAAGAATATAGCTAGCAACCCACCAACAATTTTTTTCATATCTTCAACTCACCGCTTCGCGCAATTAACTTCTTTTCATCTGGGTATGCAAGATGATCAATAATCTCAGCGAGAGGAAACCAGGAGACTTCGTCAACTTCACTAATTTGTGGTGTTAAATCCCCACTAACTTCTGAAAAGAGAAAATGATGAACTGTCTTATGAATTCTCTTACCGCCGGCCATAAACCAAAAATCAATCACACCAAGCGAGCGTGAGATCGCCGAGGTAATTCCAGTTTCTTCAGCCACTTCACGAATTGCCGCCTGCTCGGGGGTTTCACCAGCTTCAATATGGCCCTTTGGTAGCGACCATAAAAGCTTGGTCCCACTGGAGTCTTTATGATCGATTCGACCAATAAGCAGACCCATAGTTCCCGTTGAATCGATTACTAAGCCGCCAGCACTGACCTCGTCTACGCGTTTTGCATAGACCCGCTTTCCAGCAGGCTTGGTCGATGGGTTGGGTTTAGTTGTTGTTTGGGGGCCGCGGTTAGCGGGGCGCTTACGCTTCCGCTTTTTCTTAACGCCTTCGCTGCCCGCACCAGGTGCCGGGATCATGGAGCAAGGGTACTGCTCTAACCTTACTTATTGTGACTAGTGCATTGGGCGCCGCGGGCGAGTTAGCAATCCGTTCCCTTATAGAACGTGCTCCATTAGCGAGCTCTCTTGCCCATGCTTTTAAAACCAAAGGTTTTACTTTGGCCTTAGTAGGGGGCCCGGTGCGCGATGCAATATTGGGACGTCTTGGTAACGATTTAGATTTCACAACCAATGCATTGCCACAAGAAACTAAAAAGATCCTCAATGAGTGGGCCGAGAATGTTTGGGATACCGGAATTGCTTTTGGAACTGTGGCAGGAAAGCGAGGGGATACAACTGTTGAGGTAACAACTTATCGAACTGAAAAATACGATGCTGATTCTCGCAAGCCCGAAGTTGAATACGGTAAAGATATTCTTGGTGATTTGTCCCGTCGTGACTTCACCGTAAATGCAATGGCGTTGGAGTTAACAGGTGCGCAACCAGAGTTTATCGATCCGTTCAATGGCCTAGCGGATTTATCAAAAAAGATTTTACGCACGCCAGGTCTTCCCGAAGATTCATTTAATGATGACCCTCTTCGTATGATGCGCGCAGCACGATTTGCAAGTCAACTTGGTTTTGAGATTGCACCAGAAGTTTTAACAGCAATGCACAATCTGGCGCAGAGGATCACCATAATCTCAGCCGAACGTATACGTGATGAGTTCACAAAGATATTAATGTCGCCTAACCCACGCACAGGAATAACTATTTTAGTTGATACGGGTTTAGCAGAACTTGTAATTCCAGAGATTCCTAAACTTCGCTTAGAGGTCGATGAACATCATCACCATAAAGATGTGTACGAACATTCAATAACGGTTTTAGAGCAAGCGATAATGCAGGAAGAACGCCTCGGCGGTGCCAATCTAATAATTCGCTTGGCGGCTCTGTTGCACGATATTGGTAAACCAAAAACGAGAAGCTTCATAGAAGGCGGCGGAGTTTCTTTTCACCACCATGAAGTCGTTGGTGCACGCTTAGCAAAAAAGCGCTTGCAAGAACTGCGTTTTGACGGAGACACTATTGAAGCTGTTGAGCTTTTAACTGCGCTACACCTGCGTTTTCATGGCTATGGAGATGGTGAATGGAGCGATTCGGCCGTGCGACGTTACGTTCGCGATGCGGGCGAACTTCTTATTCATCTGCACGTATTAACCCGTGCCGATTGCACGACGCGTAATAAAGCTAAAGCAACTCGCCTTTCAAACGTCTATGACTCACTGGAGGCACGCATTGATGTTTTGATGGAGCAAGAAGAACTCTCAAAGATTCGCCCTGATTTAGATGGTGCGCAAGTTATGGAGATATTAAATCTCAAACCTTCTCGTGAAGTCGGCGCAGCCATGGATTTCTTAATGGAGTTGCGACTAGATCAAGGTCCCATCGGTGAAGAGAAAGCAACTGCAGAGTTATTGTTGTGGTGGAAAAACCGATCTGCGAAGTAAGCGGACAACAACAAGTAGATAGGCCGCCGATACACACAGCGGAACCCACGAAGAAACCCCAGATGTAGGAAGCAATAGGGCGGCAATTAAACCGCCAGAGACAATTGCGCCATTGACTAATACGTCATAGACAGCAAAAACGCGGCCTCTAAAATAATCATCAATCTTTGATTGCACCAATGCATCGTTAGTAACTTTTACATTCTGACCAAAAAAAGATGTTAGAAAAGCAGTTGCAGCTAAAGCGATTTGAGTTTGCGAAGCCGCCAAGATTAATGGACATACTGCGCTGGCTAACATGGAGTATCTAATCCAACGGTGTCGTCCCACTCGGGAAACGCCATAAGGGGCTAAAAATGCTCCAAGAAACAGTCCTACTCCAGCAAGAGATAAGGCAATACCAAAGCCACGTAAACCGTTTTCTGGCAATGCTGGATCGTTAAAGGTATTTCGCTCAAGTAGTAAAGCAGTCAACGTTAATGCGGTGAGTCCACCGCGATGAACCGCAGTAGTCAGAATTCCCCGTGCAGCATCACTATGGATTGCTAAGAATTGAAAACCTTGGCGCATGTCATACAGGCCTTGGGTAAGATTCGTTGCCTCTTTTTCATGCTGTTGTGGACCGATTTCATATTTTTTTAATCTGCCCGTTAGTAAAGCTGCCGCGAAATAACCACCACTTGCAATAAGAATCAACATCGCATCGGCATGGTTGGCAAGTGCCAACGAATCGACGAGGGCGCGGACACCAACACCTATCCCGCCGCCAATTACAACCAGCAGAGAGCCACCTGTCACAGCGATGGCATTAGCAGTGATTAAAGATTTAGTGTCAATAAGTAGTGGCAGGCCGGCAGATAGCGCTGCCAAAATAAGTCGGTTGATACCAAAGGCAATTAAAACCACGATTGTTAATTCAAATCCTGTCGAGCCACTAAATATCAGCAGTGCAACCAGCAGCATATTTACAGAACGAGCCATATTTGAAATAAACAAGGCCCGTTGTCGTGAGATGCGATCCAGAATGGTTCCTACAAAAGGACCGACGATTGAATACGGCAATAGAACAACGGCAAAACCAAGTGCAGCGCTGAGCGCATTTGCTTGGCGCTCTGGGGAAAAAAGAATGAAGGAGGCTAAAGCACTCTGAAAGATTCCATCGGTAATTTGGCCCGTCCAGCGGATTGCCAGCAGGCGAGAAAAGCGCGGGTGCTTAAGGAGCTCAAAAAGACTCACGAGATTGAGCGTAGTCGCACAAGTTGGTTTATTCTTACCTAATAATGAAATCTCAACGATCGTACATCGACTATTCACTCGATAAGCGCGCCACCTTATTGGCCCTTTTCCGGGGAACGGTTGATGCATGTGATGCCGACCCATACCTGCTGCGTGCGGCCAAGTGGCACGGGGAAAAAGTTTCGAGAAACTGCCCGGTATGTAAGAAAAACGCCTTAGTTGAACTGCGCTACACCTTTGGCGAACAGCTGGGTCAATACTCAGGTCGCATTAAGTCTCCTAAAGAGCTCGTTGAGATGGAGCGTGAGTTTGGAGAGTTCCGTGTCTACATCGTGGAGGTGTGTCCGGACTGTTCATGGAACCACATGTGCGCATCCTTCGTTTTAGGCGATGGAACGGAGCGCAAAGCGCCTCGCAAGACACGTACCCTCGAAGACGATGATTACGCAGCACGGTAGCCTTAACTAATGCTGCGCAAACTGTTGATACGAACCACAATCTTTGTTGGTGGCTTTGGTTTTATCGCCGGCGCAACACTTTTTGCCCTTGCATACTTCACCGTTGATATTCCAGATCCCAATGCATACGTCAACAGTCAATCAACGATTATTCAGTATTCAAATGGCGCTGAGATTGGACGAGTCGGAACTCAAAACCGACAGATTGTTCCGCTGGCGAAGATCCCACTCAACGTTCAGCATGCAGTATTGGCGGCGGAAGATCGCGGATTTTATTCAAATCGAGCCTTCAGTATTACTGGAATTGCCCGTGCGATATTTAATAATTTAAAGGGTGGATCACTACAGGGCGGTTCAACTATTACACAACAGTACGCAAAGACCGCCTTTCTTAACCCTAGCCGTACGATTCAGCGCAAGATCAAAGAGCTAGTAATCTCAATCAAACTAGAGAATCAGTTGTCGAAGAATCAAATCTTTGAAAGTTATTTAAATACTATTTACTTTGGCCGCGGCTCCTATGGAGTAATGACTGCGTCCCAACAGTATTTCAATCGCAATGTAGACCAATTAACAAATTCGCAAGCCGCCGTTATCGCATCTATTCTGCGCTCGCCAGGTTTGTATGACCCGGCCTTTAAAGAAGGAAACAAAGAAAGATTAGTGGCGCGCTTTGAGTATGTGAAAAAAGGAATGGTCGATGCAGGTTGGTTAAGTGTTAAAGATGCAGCGAAAATGAAATTCCCAACAGTTGCACCACGATCTAGTGCAGGACAACTCAGTGGCCCTAAAGGACACATTATTGAAGCGGTACAAAAAGAGTTAGCAAAGCTTGGTTTTAGTCAGGACCAACTTCTTGTCGGCGGTCTTGTTATCAAAACAACGCTAGATCAAAAAGCACAACAATCAGCCGTAGATGCTGTCAATAAGTTTTACCCAGCGAAAGCTCCAGAAAATTTACGAATTGGATTAGTTGCAATTAGACCAGGCACTGGTGAGATAGTGGCTCTATATGGCGGCCGAGATTACTTAGCGCGCCAATTAAGTGACGCTACGCAGTCAATTGCATTAGCTGGTTCAACGTTTAAACCTTTTGCAATTGTTGCCGCTTTGGAACAAGGAATTCCATTAACATCGATGTGGAATGGTGACTCACCACAAACTTTTGATGATGCCGGAAAACCGTACGAAGTTTCAAACTATGGCAATGAGGGTTGGGGCCAAATCGATTTGCTATATGCCACAAAACACTCGGTCAACACAGTCTTTGTTCCCCTTGGAATTAAAGTTGGACCAGTAGCAGTTGTAGATGTTGCTAGACGGGCTGGAATACCTGAATCCGTAGCGATGATGCCGACACCATCTGTTGTGCTGGGGGTTGCAAGCCCACATGTAATTGATGTTGCAAATGCATATGCCACTTTTGCAGCCCAAGGAATAAAATCGAAACCTTTCTTAGTCACACAAGTCCTGGGCTCCAATAAAGGTGTGTTGTACCAAGCTAAACCCGAAACACAAGAAGTCTTTTCAAAAGAGGTTATGGCCGATTTAACGTATGCACTTAAAGGTGTGGTTACCGGCGGAACTGGCGCAGCTGCATTGGCGTTGGGCCGCCCAGCAGCAGGCAAGACCGGAACATCACAATCAAATGCCTCCGCTTGGTTTAGTGCCTATACGCCACAACTAGCCGCTTCAGTCGCGTTCTTCCGCGATAGCGCCTCAGAATCCCTTAACGGTATAGGCGGATTAACCTCGTTAACTGGTGGAACTTTCCCGGCAAAGATTTGGACCGCCTTTATGAAAGGCGCTCTTAAAGGCGAACCGGTTATGGATTTTCCAGCACCGACAAATATCGGCGGGCTAGATCCGATAGTGATGACATCGGGCGGCACACAAACCCGTAAACCATAATGGCGCTGCGCTTTAAAGCCTTATTAGCTTTAGCGGTGCTGGCCTCACTCTTATCTTTTGCAAAGTTTTCCCACTGCGAAGGCAGTAACTGGGCTACTCCAGATCAATATATTCACGCTTGTTATAGCGATTTACCATCTCTTTTTGGTGAACGAGGTTTGCAAGATAACAAGTGGCCATATGCCAGCGATACAAACTCAGTGGAGTACCCGGTAATCACTGGTGTTGTTATGTTTGCAACTGCCGGTTTAGTTGATACCGCCGCTTCGTATTTCAATATAAATGCATTATTGCTGGCTTTGATTTTTATTGGGTTAGTAATTCTTGTTTCTAAGATGAAGCCCAAGTTTTCATACTTACTTCCCGTTGCACCAGCGATGATTGCTTCGTTATACATCAACTGGGATCTATGGGCGATTATCACAATGATGTTGGCAATTTATTGGTTTGATCGCAAGGCTTATCTCTATAGCTCAGTGGCGCTAGGAATCTCTATCGCTACAAAATTCCTACCCGTATTTCTAATATTCCCGATCGTTATTATTTTGTGGCGTCAAGATCGCATAAAGGATTTAGTTAAATATATTGCGACTACGACTTTAGTGTGGGTGGCAATAAATGCCCCATTTGTTTTAACTACCCCAACAGGGTGGTGGCGTTTCTATAAACT
>CAIXPV010000152.1 GCA_903921405.1 uncultured Actinomycetes bacterium | reverse complement strand
TTCACACTGTCAATCCTTGAAGGTCGCTGGCAGATTACGTGCAAGGTATTCGCACACACAGGCGGAGAGCACGCATAAGAGTTAGATAAAGAACTCAATTAAAGGGCTGGGGCTAACCACCTCAGCCCTTTTTATTTGTAAGTTCCAAGAACCAATCCAGCGTTGGATTGAGTTTGAATAGATTTAGGATGAATTTGAGCATCGTGCATGAGTAGGCTTGATTTATGACTGATCGTCAAGAATTTAGGGTGCTTCGAACTTATAAGGATTTTGAGCTTCGTGAATATTTGCCTTGCGTCATCGCCGAGGTCAAAGTTTCTGCCCAGTATTCAACTGCAACAAGCAGCGCATTCTCTACATTATTCAATTACATTTCAAAGGGAAACAAGTCCTCGCAAAAAATCGCGATGACCGCCCCAGTAATCACCGCCCAAAAAGCAGATAGTTCAGAGTCTGCCGGATGGTATGTCTCGTTTGTAATGCCATCAGGTAGCACCTTTGGCCACTTGCCACATCCCAATGATTCACAGGTCAAATTACGCGAATTAGATACCGAAACATGTATTGCCAAATCATTCCGCGGAAGAGCAACCGATGAGTTATCACGAAAAATAGCTAAAGAGCTTCGCACAAGCGCTTCTAAAGTGAACATTGCACTCTCTGATGAAACGCGAATCTGCCGTTTTGATCCGCCATTTAAACCGGGCTTCTTGCAGTACAACGAAATCGTGATCCCTGCCTATTGTGATGCTGTTTAGCCGCACACCCAACATGCTTATATAAACGCCAACTACTTCTTAGATTTGGTACTACGTCTCGGATTCACTTACGTAAGTGGGTGGTGAGGGACTCGAACCCCCGACCCGGTGAATAAGAGTCACCTGCTCTACCAACTGAGCTAACCACCCGAGGCAGCCAGGCGCCGGAAATGCTTGATTGCAGGGGAATTTAGTCTCTCTGTCCTTCTAGAAATTCAAGAATTTCTCGATGTTCGATTCCAAGGAACCCATTTTGTGGTATCGCTGCAAGCAGGCTTGAATTCAAACGGGGAGTTGGTCTAATCATTCCGCCCCACTTATCTTGTAAACCAGCTGGAGCTTGTCTGCAACATGTTGGATCTGGGCAATTGGATTTATATCGTGTGGTTGATGCTCGGCCTCGGAAGTACTTAACGGATTCAAACGTTGTACCAACACTGACTGAGAACTCACCTTGGGCACTGTTTTGAATTCTTGATGTGCACCAATAAGTTCCAGCAGGCTTGTCGGTGTATTGGTGATACGGAGTGAATCGATCCTCAATCGTAAAGACTTTGCGGGCACTCCAGTTTCGACAGACTATTTGGCCTTCTACAGAACCAAATACATCTGAAGGAAAGGCCACATTGTCGTTTTCATACGCCTTAGAAATAGCACCACTTTCATGCACCTTAAGGAAGTGCACAGCAAGATCTAGATGGACAGTGGCTAAATTTGTAAATCTATGGGCTGCATTTTCATAGCTAACACCAAAATAATCTCGCAGGTCTTCAACAGATAACTCACGTTTTGTTTTGGCGTTTTGCAGGAAATCAACTGCGTTAGCCTCTGGCATTAATAGTGCACCAGCTAAATAGTTGGTTTGAACTCGCTGGGTTAAATACTCTCGGTAATCACTGGGGGTTGGGTGATTAAGCACGTGACCAGCTAGTGCTTGCAACAAAATTGTCCGAGCATCTCGACCTTCTCGTCGCATAGGCAGGTAAATACGACCATTTTTTTCATCGGTAATAACTCTGGTTGATGCCGGCAAATCTTGGACGTAGTGCAAGGTGAAGCCCAATTTATTGGCAAGCTCTGCAGTTAAACGCTCTGAAAGTGGACCTGAACTGTGATCAATTTTTGCTAATAGTGTTCGTGCCTCATCTTCTAGGTGCGGGAAGTAATTGTTTATTTTGCGCATGTCTTTCCGTAATTCTAAATTTGCACGACGTGCCTCTTCTGGTGTTGCAGATCTTTGTAAATGCAATCTTTCAACTTCACGTTGAAGCCCAAGGATAATTTCTAGAATACTGTTGCTCACAGTTTTACCTATAAATGCATCTGGCAAACCCAGTGATGCATATAAACCACCACGTTGTGCACGTTCGATCTCAAGTTCATTTGCAGAGCGCTCACTTAACACTTCGGCATTAAGCAATTGATTGAGTGAAACACCAAGTGCTTGTGCGATTTTTTGCAATTGTTGAATCGGTGGTGTGCGTTTTCCGTTTTCAATGGCTGAAACTTGGGATGGTGCTCGTTCAATTGCGCGCGCTAAGACTTCAAGGTTCATGCCCTGTTTGGTTCGTAGTTCTCGAATCCTGCGACCAACGATGAGAGGATCAAACTCTTTTTCTACAGTGCTCATGCTGAATTCTTGCATCCGCAGCAAAATAGCGGAAGTTCTATTCTGCAGAAATATTGGATTATTTCTGTCAGAAAAGGCGTGCAACAGCCTCTTGAGTACCCAATACTCAACTTATTCAACCAAAGGGCACAAAAACCCTTGTATTTCACACCTACAGAAGGAGAAGGCCATGAAGAGCCAGATCGGAAGCAACACCCAGAGCGCAGAAGAATTGCAAAAGGACTGGGAGGCGAACCCACGCTGGGCAGGAATTAAGCGTGATTACACCGCTGAAGATGTGGTGCGCCTACGTGGCTCCATTACTGAGGATTCAACCTTGGCTCGACGCGGTGCGGAGAACTTGTGGGATTTGCTCCACACAGAAAAGTGGGTGGCTGCCCTCGGCGCTCTGACCGGCAATCAAGCCGTTCAACAGGTTAAGGCTGGGCTGAAGGCAATCTATTTATCAGGGTGGCAGGTTGCAGGAGATGCAAACCTTTCTGGCCAGACCTATCCAGATCAAAGCTTGTATCCGGCTAACTCAGTTCCAGCTGTTGTCCGCAGAATCAACAACGCTCTTATGCGTGCAGATCAAGTAGAGCGGGTGGAAGGTGCAGCAAGTATTGATTGGCTTGCACCAATTGTCGCCGATGCCGAAGCAGGGTTTGGTGGACCTCTAAATGCTTATGAATTAATGAAGTCAATGATTCAAGCAGGAGCAGCAGGTGTGCACTGGGAAGATCAACTTGCCTCTGAAAAGAAGTGTGGGCACCTTGGTGGAAAAGTTTTGATTCCAACGCAACAACATGTCAGAACACTTAATGCCGCTCGACTAGCTGCTGATGTTGCCGGTGTGCCAACTTTAATTATTGCTCGCACCGATGCTCTCGCGGCCGACCTGATTACTTCTGATGTTGATTCCAGAGATTCTCAGTATGCAACAGGAGAGCGGACAAATGAAGGTTTCTACAGAGTTTTGCCAGGTCTCCACGCAGTAGTTACTCGCGGATTAGCTTTTGCAGAGTATGCAGATCTAATCTGGGTTGAAACTGGTGAGCCAAATATTGAACTTGCACGTGAGTTTGCAACCGCGATTCATGCAAAGTTTCCGGGCAAAATGCTTGCCTACAACTGCTCTCCATCATTTAACTGGAAGCGTCATCTCAACGACGCACAGATTGCGACCTTCCAAGCAGATTTGGCTGTACTTGGTTACAAGTTCCAGTTCATTACTCTGGCTGGATTCCATGCTCTTAACCACTCAATGTTTAGTCTTGCAAAGGGATACAAATCTCGCGGCATGAGCGCCTATGTTGAGTTACAAGAAGCTGAATTTGCCAGCGAGGCCGATGGATATACGGCTACTAAGCACCAGCGCGAAGTGGGTACGGGTTACTTTGATGCAATCTCTACCGCCCTTAACCCCAACAGCGCGACTTTGGCTTACTCAGGATCAACTGAAAACGAACAGTTTCACTAACCATTTAACTCAAACAACAGGGAGATTTTAATGTCACATATAGCTATCAAAGGAACAATGCACCCACGGTTTAATGAAATCTTAACCTCGGACGCACTTGCATTTATCGCAGAACTGCATGAGCTTTTCGCAGGAACTAGAAGTGATTTGCTTGCCCACAGAATGGTTAATCGAACCCACTTTTCCAATGGACGCAGACCGACCTTCTTAAAATCAACTAGCCATATTCGTGAAGATGCGAGTTGGTTTGTTGCAGGACCTGGACCAGGTCTAGAAGATCGCAGAGTAGAGATCACTGGGCCTACCGATCCGAAAATGACATGTAATGCGATGAATTCTGGTGCCAAGGTGTGGCTCGCTGATTTAGAAGATGCGACAAGTCCAACCTGGGAAAACATCATCGGTGGGCAGATCTCACTTTTTGATGCAATCCGCAGACAACTCTCATTTGATTCTGGTGAAAAGGTTTATTCAATTACCTCTGAAAATCCACCAACTATTGTCATGCGCCCTCGCGGATGGCACATGGTGGAACACCACTTGTTGTTCGTAGACGCAGAGGATCGTCCGCGACCAACGACTGCAGGGTTAGTTGATTTTGGACTGTACTTTTTCCATAATGCTAAAGAGCTAATCGAACGGGGAGCAGGCCCATACTTTTATTTGGCCAAGATTGAGTCACATGCCGAAGCAGCATTGTGGAACAACATCTTTACCTACGCAGAAGAGCGCCTAGAGATTCCATTTGGAACCATCCGAGCCACTGTTCTCATTGAAACTATTCCTGCAGCTTTCGAGATGGACGAGATTTTGTGGGAACT
>CAIXPV010000151.1 GCA_903921405.1 uncultured Actinomycetes bacterium | reverse complement strand
GGTTCGGCCAAAAGGCTCGGCCGTTTCATATATGGCCTGGCTCTGGACCGTAGAAGGAAGCGTGATGTCATTCGGAGCCGCGGTAGGTGGTTTGCTCTCTGATAATATTTCACCGCAGTTCTGCTTAGCACTAACCGCAGTCTCTATAGGTATGGGAAATATCGTTTTAACAATTGGCAAGAAACGTTTGATTGCAGCTGATCGAATTCCAACAGAGGAAGAAGATACTGCAGCTATGGAAGGCAACGCTCCCACGACAACCTAGTGCGCGGCCTCATGCCAGGTTAAACCAAGGCCGGCGCTGACATCTAGAGGCGCACGTAAAGGATAGGCCGCACCCATTTCACGCTTGACCAATTCAGTAATTCCAACTTCTTCGCCTTTAACTACCTCAACAATTAGTTCATCATGAATCTGTAAAAGTAATCGCGATTTAAATCCGCCAATTGTTATCGCGCTATCTACTTTAAGCATTGCCATCTTTATTATGTCGGCGGCCGATCCCTGAATGGGAGCATTCAAGGCCATTCGTTCGGCAACTTCACGGCGCATTCGATTATCACTCATTAGATCTGGTAAGTAACGACGACGTCCCATAATCGTTTCGGTGTATCCCACTTTTCGTGCATCCTCAACGACGGTCTTTAAGTAATCTCGAATTCCACCAAAGCGCTGGAAGTACGTATCCATTAATCCCTGTGCCTCACCTGGGCTGATATCTAACTGAGCTGATAAGCCATAGGAAGATAAACCGTAAGCTAGGCCGTAGGACATTGCCTTTATTTGTCGCCGCATCTCTGAATCAACATCGTGAGCCTTGACTCCAAAAATTACTGCAGCGATTGTGGCGTGTAAATCTTCGCCAGATTCAAAGGCTGCAAGAAGTTTTTCGTCATTGGATAGATGCGCCATTATTCGCATCTCGATTTGACTGTAATCGGCGGTTAATAGACCCACATACGCTTTGCCAGCAACGAAAGCATTGCGAATAGTTCGACCTTCTTCAGTGCGCACTGGGATATTTTGTAGATTTGGTCCAGTCGATGATAAGCGACCAGTTGCGGCAACGGTCTGCTGAAAATGCGTATGGATGCGTCCATCAGAGGCAATCTCATTAATCAATCCCTCTACAACTGAACTGAGTTTCTTGGTCTCACGAATACGCAATAGATGAGTAAGGAGTGGATGACCTGTCTTCTCGCGTAGCCAATCCAAACTATCGGCATCGGTAGTAAATCCAGTTTTTATCTTTTTAGTCTTAGGTAAGTGAAGTTCATCAAAAAGCACTACTTGTAACTGTTTAGGTGATGCCACATTGAATTCATGCCCAACGCAGTCGTGGGCAGCTTTTGTCTCACGTGAGACTTCGCCCTCAAAGAAGGCAAAGAGTTTTTCAAGCTCTCCTCGATCAACTGCGACTCCAGCCATCTCCATTCTTGCCAAAAGTTCGGCAATTGGAAGCTCCATCGTGATGAAGAGATCGTAGAGATCGCGCTCCTTTAACTCACTGGTCAGCGAAATTTGAAGAGCAAAGAGTGCTCTGGCACAGGTCAGTAACTCTTGTTCAGGGCTAGAAGTATTTATTGCAGAGCCATCTCCCCAACGCTCTTGAATATCAGTGAGTTCTAGCGAACGTGTTCCAGGATTGACTAAGTAGGCAGCAATAGATGTATCGAATTCAACGCCGCTTAAACCATTAATACGTGCCACAGCTTTAGCATCGTGTGCAATCTTTGTGACTTTAGAATCGGTAGCCCAATCCCCCATTGTCGATGAATGAACAAGGAACACATCCTCTGGAGATAAGGCCACCGCGTAGCGATGCAGCTTCTCCTCAAGAAAAGAAAAAGCTATCGCGATTGTGCCAGAGTGTGCTGCAATCTTGGCCGATGCCTCCTGGGGAGTTAAAACTCCTTCATTCATTTCATCAGCAAAAAGTGTGAATTCAGGCTCAGGAGTAGACGGTGAAGTTGTCTTTAAGAGAATTGGCTTCATGCGATCTTTGAGCGTCTTGAACTCCAAAATATCAAAGAGCGGATTCGTCATTGCCTCATTCACACCAGCCCACTCAAGGCCATCGATAGAGAGATCAAGTGGAACATCATCAACCAACTTGGTGAGTTCGCTATTTTGAATCACGTTATCAATTGAATCTCGAAGTGATTGTCCAACCTTGCCGGCCAGTTTATCTACATTCGATAAGAGCTCCTTGAGTGAACCGTACTCAACTATCCATTTGGCGGCAGTCTTTTCTCCAACGCCGGGAACCGATGGCAGATTATCGCTAGGGTCACCGCGTAACGCTGCAAAATCAGGATACTGCGCCGGGGACATTCCATATTTTTCGTGAACTGCCTCTGGTGTCATCCGTGCCAAATCGCTGACTCCGCGCTTTGGATATAAGACGGTTGTCTTCTCATTCACCAACTGAAAAGAGTCACGATCGCCAGTACAAATAAGTACCTCGGCGCCTTCTCGCTCTGCTTGCTTGGCAATCGTTGCCAAAATATCATCGGCTTCAAATCCCTCAACCTCAAATTGGGATATTCCAAATGCCGCAACAAGTTCATGCAGATAGCTCATCTGTGAACGGAACTCATCAGGAGTCTTGCTTCTGTTGGCCTTGTATTCAGGGAAGATTTCAGATCTAAAAGTCTTACGAGATACATCGAAGGCGACTGCAACATGCGTCGGCTTCTCGGTTGTTAACAGTGAAAGCAACATCGTGGCAAAGCCATAAATAGCATTGGTGTGCTGACCCGTAGCAGTCGTAAAGTTTTCTGCTGGGAGTGCATAGAAAGCACGGTATGCCATTGAGTGCCCGTCAATAAGTAATAGGCGTTTGCTCATGGGCACATCTTAGGATGCCCGCTAGAATACTTCTTATGATCAATGAGGAGTTTCTAAAGTTTTATAAAGAGCGCGGCAGTGGTGCACTGGATCAAAAAATGGGCATCGTGATCACTGAAGCAGCGCAAGGACGCGTAGTGGGCACGATGCCCGTAGATGGCAACACCCAGCCATTGGGACTTTTACACGGGGGTGCAAATGTAGTTCTCGCCGAAAGCTTGGGTTCGATCGGAACTTCACTTCACGCAGGACCCACTAGAAAAATAGTCGGTGTCGATATCAATGCAACTCACCATAAGTCTGCAACAACCGGCGTAGTTACTGGAGTAGCAACTGCAATCTCACTCGGGAAAACTCTGTGTTCATGGGAAATCATCATCACAAATGAACAAGGTCAACGAACATGTACCGCGCGCATCACGTGCTTAATTTTGGCTGAAAGAGCGTAGCGTCTTCTGCACATGTATCTAGCGGCTAAACGTTAAGCGTGCGCGCCAGTTCCCAAATAAGCCTCACGCACAGCTGGATCATTGAGTAAGTCTGAAGCAGCAGCTTCTTTAACCACATTTCCAGTCTCCAGAATGTAGGCACGATGAGCACGCTGTAAAGCTTGCTGCGCATTTTGCTCGACCAGCAAGATCGTCACGCCTGTCTTATTGATCTCCGTGATAATACGGAAAATATTGGCAATCATCTGCGGTGCAAGACCCATAGATGGCTCATCAAGAAGCAATACCTTTGGTCGGGCCATCAATGCCCGGCCAATCGCTAGCATCTGCTGCTCTCCTCCAGATAATGTTCCACCGGCTTGAGATGTACGTTCTTTCAAACGTGGGAATAAGGCATAGACCTTATCGAGATCTTCATCCATTTCATGGCGTCGATTTTTACGGTGAAACTTTCCCATTTCAAGGTTCTCTAAAACCGTCATTCCTGGAAAAATTCCGCGGCCCTCAGGTGCTTGCGAGATTCCAAGATCTACGCGCTCGTGCGCCGGCACCTTAGAGATATCTTGACCATCAAATAAAATCGCACCGCTCGAGACTTTGCGCAGACCTGAGATGGTCTTTAGGGTCGTTGTCTTACCGGCGCCGTTTGCTCCGATGAGTGTGACAATTTCGCCTTCATTAACTACAACTGAGATTCCTTTGATCGCCTCAATCTTGCCGTAGTGGACATGGAGATCTTTAATTTCAAGACGCATCGGCAGGAACTCCTAAATAGGCCTCAATAACCTTGGGATCATTTTGAACCTTGCTTGGCAGATCATCGGCAATCTTTACACCAAAATCTAGAACAGCTACGCGATCTGATATTCCCATGATCAATGACATATCATGTTCAATTAAAAGTACGGTGTATCCGGCATCGCGAATCTTTTTAATTAACTGTGCAAGCTCAACTTTTTCAGCAGGATTAAATCCAGCTGCTGGCTCATCGAGAAGCAGGAGTTTGGGCTCAGTACCCATTGCGCGAGCAATTTCTAATCGACGTTGATCACCATATGGAAGGTTTTTCCCTAGTTGATCAGAGCGATGTCCGATACCCATAAAATCCAACAGCTCTTGAGCGCGTTCGCGCCCGGCCTTCTCTTCGCGACGTGAGCGAGGCAGACCAAAGAGAGCTCCCGGTAGACCTGAGCGCTTGTGAACATCGGTAGCTGTAACAACATTTTCCAATGCGGTCATCTCGCCCCATAGGCGAACATTTTGAAATGTACGCGCTAATCCAGTTCTAGCGATGATGTGACGTTTCTTGCCAAGGATGCTCTCACCATTGAAGATAATCTCTCCCTCGGTGGCTTGATACACGCCAGTTATAACATTAAAGATCGTTGTCTTGCCGGCACCATTTGGGCCAATCAAGGCACAGATCTCACCTTTAAAGACATGGAGGTCAACTTTATCGAGGGCAGTAACTCCACCAAAGCGCATTGTTAAGTTTTTGAGTTCAAGAATCTTTTCGCTCATCTACTTCGCCTCCTTCTGCTTAATTTTTTCGCGTTTTTTACGTGGAAGCAGACCATCTGGACGAACATTCATAATAATTAAGAGCACTAGTCCAAAGACTAGTTGGCGTGCATTACTAATGAAACGGATTCGCTCAGGTAAATAACCCAGAATTGAAGCTCCCAAAATTACGCCCCAGATATTTCCTAGTCCACCGAATACAACGCAGGCAAGAACAAGGATCGAAGTATTGAATGTAAACATGTCAGGAGCAATAAACATGGTTTTCGATGCATAGATAACGCCACCTGCACCACCTACGGCGGCGCCAATAGTAAATGACCAGAGTTTGTAGACCAATAGATTGACGCCCATTAAAGCTGCTACGTCTTCATCTTGGCGGATTGCCTCCCACGCGCGCCCTGGTCGGCGAATCGTAAAGCGGCGAACCATCCAAATTACGAGCAGGATCATTACCAAGATAACCCAGAAATAGGCGGCGTGATCATTGAGTTCGAACTTCTGTCCCAAGATTGGTGGAGGGTTCGGAACTCCAACGACTCCATTAGGTCCACCGGTAATGTTTAAGTTAAGGGCAACGATACGAACAATCTCGCCAAAACCTAAGGTCACGATCGCTAAGTAGTCACCGCGAAGGCGAAGGGCGGGTAGTCCAAGAAGTAGTCCGGCGACCATCGCAAAGAAAATTCCAAAAGGCAGAATCTCCCATGTGTTCAGTGATGTCATCGTTCCCATGATGGCCATGGTGTAAGCACCAATTGCAAAAAATGCAACGTACCCCAAATCTAGAAGTCCAGATTTTCCAACCACGATATTTAAACCAAGACCCATAAGCACAAAGAGGGCGATTGGGTAAACCAATACCGCTTGATATGAGGAGATCGGAGTGTTGAGGAAACTTGTTGGGCCAAAACCACCTGCATATGGCATGAGAGCTACAACAGTGATTGAAATCAAAACAAAGATAGTTCGTTGAACCCTGTTCCAGTTTTCCCAGATAGAGGCACCTTTATCGCGAAGATTAATCATCATGTCCTCGTCTGTTGAACGGCTTCACCGAAGATGCCATTTGGTTTTAGGAGTAGAACCAGTACTAAGACTAGAAAGACGGTTACGGACTTCCACTGTGAGCCAAGAATCGCCGATGCAAACTGCTCAAGGACTCCAAGGAATAGGCCGCCATAGAAAGCTCCTCGAAGATTTCCAATTCCACCAAGAACCGCTGCGGTGAAAGCTGCCAGGCCTAAGTTAAAGCCAACATTGAATTGAGTTGTCTCATAAACAGTTGTGTAAAAGAATGCGGCAGCTCCAGTTGTAAGCCCGCCAATGAAAAAAGTAAGAGACACAACTCGATTGAGGTTAACTCCCATTAACTTGGAGTTCTCTTCACTCATCGATACTGCACGGATTGCTTTGCCGAGTCTAGATTTAGTAACAAAGCGATCAAGTGCAAAGAAAATAACAATTCCAGAGACAATTACAGCTACCGTATCGATTCGAAAATTTGCTCCTGCAATTTCTCCAAATGACCACTTATCCAAGAGTCTGGGTGATGTCTGAGGACGCGAGAAAGTGACAATGCGCGTCGTTTCTAGAAGAACGATTGAGACTGCGATGGCAGAAATTAAACTTGCAAGACGATTCGTTCCTAGAGCGCGCAACCTACGATATGCGACTAACTCAACTAATACACCTAGTACGCCGCAAATAAGCATTGAGAAACCTAAGGAGAAAGCAAGAGTATACAAAAGTCTAAAACCATGAAGTGGTTGCGAATTCGTTTGGTTCTGCAAAATACCAACTTGTGCAACCACTGTTGCGAAAGTGCCAACCATAAAGACTTCTGAGTTGGCAAAGTTGATCAGGCGAAGAACGCCATAAACCATGGTGTAACCCAGTGATATCAATACATAAATGAAACCAAGGGCGACTCCTTGTAAACACAGTGACCAGAACTGGCTACTCAATACTTGTAAATTCATGTTATCCACTTCATTGTAGTAATCGCAGCTGCTCCTAATTATTACTAGGAGCAGCTGCGATTAGGCATTACATTTTTTTATAGCAATTAAGCAACTGCTACGTAAGTGATCTTTCCATCCTTGATTGTGAAGGCGCCAACTGCTGCTCCACCGACGATGTCACCATATCGATCGAACTTAATTGTGTCGCCAGCGACTCCCTTGAATGATCCGCTAGTGATGCAGTTCTGGATTCCTGCGCGAGAAGTCTTGCCCTGCTTGATGCAAGTAAGGAAGATATTTGTAGCGTTATATGTTGATGTTACATAAGTACCAGGGATCTTGATTCCTGTGAGCTTTGTGTAAGCAACCATCTGTGCTGCAGTAGCAACATCTTCAAATGGAACATCTGCTGCAGTTAGGCGTGCGCCTTCTGCTGCAGTGTTACCTGCGTTATTTGGGAAAGTTGCCTTAAGTGTTCCGTCACCTGATGCGAAGATACCCTTGTATCCACCATCGCGAAGTGCCTTAACAAACTTAGCTGCATCTGGTGCGTAACCACAGTAGATAACTACGTTAGCTCCTGATGCCTTTACCTTTGCAACGACTGATGTGTAATCGCTTGTGTTCTCAGGAACGCTGTCGGTTCCTGCAATTTTGCCCTTAAGGCTTGGTGATGTGTAATCAGCAAGACCCTTACCGTAAGCAGTCTTATCATCTACAAGATAAACACTTGGAGCTGTAACACCCTTGGTTGCATAACGTGCCAGTGCTGGACCTTGGTACTGATCATTTGCAACAACGCGCTTGAAAATTGGGAAGCCGTTTACTGCTGCCTTGCGATCTGTTAATGAAACACGTGTTGCTGACATTGAAATAAGTGCCAACCCCCCAGCCTTGTAAGCTGGAAGTGATGCCTGTGTAGCGCCAGAGAATGCAGGTCCAATTAGTCCAATAATTTTTTTGTTTGATGCAATTCCAGGTGCAACAACTGCTGCAACTTCTGCAAGACCCTGATCATCGGCTAGAACTAGTTCAACCTTGATTGATGGGTTTGTTGCGTTGTACTCTGAAAGTGCAAACTTTGCACCAGTTAATTCATCTTGACCTGTTAATGCATTTGGTCCAGTTAGTGGAGCCTGAAATGCTAGGTAAACAGTCTTTGGTGCTGCCATCGCTGATGAAACTGCTGAAACGCCTAGAACTAGCGCAGCTGCAGAAACAACGGCGAGGGACCGCTGGATCTTCTTATTCATGTAGTGCCTTTCTATAGGTTTTTTGCTGTCCCGGGATGGGGAAGATGCAAGGGTAGGGGTCATCAGCTAAAACCAACAACTGAAAAGAGCCTTCTTGGGTTACTTTTGTATTACGAAATATTCGGCCTTTACTAGGGGCAGATAGTGAACTATCCGCCTAAATAGGCCTTCGTAACCGCCTCATCCTTAGCTAGATCTGAGGCCTTTCCACTCATTTTGATGATGCCCGACTCCAAAACATAGGCGCGATCGGCCACATCCAGGGCTGCGGAAGCATTTTGCTCAATCAGCAAAATTGTAATTCCTTGTTCACGGATTTTTATAATCGTTTCAAAGATCATGTCCACTAATACTGGAGCCAGACCCATGGATGGTTCATCCAACAGAAGAAGCTTTGGTGCACCCATCAGTGCGCGAGCAACGGCAAGCATCTGCTGCTCACCGCCGGACATGGTTCCACCCTTTTGTTCATAGCGCTCACGAAGGCGTGGAAAGAGATCGAGAACTCTTTCACGATCGGCTTCAATTGCGACTTTGTCATTGCGCAAAAATGCTCCGAGATCTAGATTTTCACGAACCGACATGCGAGGAAAGATTCGGCGACCTTCAGGTGATTGGCACAGACCCATAGCAACAATGTCATGACCTGCTTTGCCCGCGATCTCTTGGCCTTTAAAAACGATGCTGCCCGAAACTGGTTTGAGCAGACCCGAAATTGTCCGAAGGGTCGTTGATTTTCCAGCGCCGTTCGATCCGATGAGCGTCACGATTTCACCTTCATTGACAGTCAGCGACAAACCTTTAACTGCCATAATCGAGCCATACGAGACTTTGAGATCTTTAACTTCAAGTAGTGCGCTCATGCCTTCTCACCCTTTGCCTTGCCGAGGTATGCCTCAATGACGCGTTGGTTTGATTTAATCTCGGCCGGTAGACCTTCGGCGATTTTTTCGCCTTGGTCTAAAACAGTTACTCGCTCAGAGACCGACATAACAACACTCATGTCATGCTCGATGAGAAGAATAGAAACATCTTGTTCATCGCGCAGTTTATAAACGAAGTTAATAAAGGTAAGGGATTCCTGAGGATTCATTCCAGCAGTTGGCTCATCGAGTAAGAGAACCTTCGGCTTCAGTGCCAAAGCTCGTGCAACTTCTAGGCGGCGCTGATCACCGTATGAAAGATTTCTTGCATACTCCCCCGCCATCTTTCCGATTCCCACAAAATCAAGAAGTCTGCGCGCATCCTCATGCGCCTGTTTTTCTTCACGCCGCTGACCAGGTGTACCCAGAATCGTTGCGACGATGCCGGCCTTCATATGTGAATGCATTGCGACCATGACATTTTCTTCAGCGGTCATAAGTCCAAATAATCGAATATTTTGGAACGTACGAGCGATTCCACCAGCGGCGATTTTATGTGGTGGCCTGGCAGTAATATCTTCTTCGCCAAATAGTACGTTGCCACTAGTTGGCTTATAGAGACCAGTAAGCACGTTGAAGAAGGTAGTTTTTCCAGCCCCGTTGGGACCAATCAAACTAACGATTTTTCCTTCAGGAATATCAAAGGTTACGTTATTAACTGCAGTAAGACCGCCGAACTGCACGGTAATGTCTTTAGCAAGAAGGGCGCTAGCCATTAGTGACTACCTCCTAAGTTCGACGTTTCATCATCTGATTCGTGCAAGATCGCCTTCAATCGTGACTCTGGAATCATTCCTTCACGCTTATAAAGCATCATCAAGATCAGCACTCCACCGAAGAGTAAGAAGTTATATGACGGAAAGTTAATGCTTGTATTGAAAGTGTTATTCACTAAATCACCAAATGCTGGAAGTCCAGTCGAGTTAATCCACGCTATAAGGAGCGCACCCACCATTACTCCCCAAACATTTCCCATGCCGCCAAGAACAACCATCGCTAGCAAGATAATCGAGATTGAGAAGTTGAAGCGATCGGCGAAAATTCCATTAACGTGAGTAGCAAAAGCTACGCCGCCAACGCCGCCACTAAATGCACCAACTGCATAGGCAGCTAACTTAGTTGACATCAATGGGACGCCCATCATGCTGGCCGCTAATTCATCTTCACGAATTGCAAGCCAAGCTCGGCCTAGACGGCCTTTACGAAGTCGCAGTGAAACAAAGACCATAATCGCTGTGAGGAAAACGAAGATTGCAAACTTCCAACTAAAGTCGAAGGGTCCAAGAATCTTTCCAGGCACAGCGACGTTATCAATAGGAGAAATTCCCTTAGTTCCATTAGAAAGATTGAAGCCAGCGATATTTTCACCGTTAGTGAAAACCTGAGGAATAATTTCACCGAAGCCCAAAGTAACTAGGGCTAGGTAATCGCTCTTCAAACGAAGTGTTGGCGCACCAATAATAATTCCAAATATCGCGCAGATAATTCCGCCGACACCTAGAACTGCCCAAAAAGTTAAGTGGATTCCAGGCTGATCTGCTGCATCTGAGGGTGAAAAGATATGAATATTTACTTGCCTAAAGAAGGCCGACATAAACCAACCTGCGCTGTATCCACCAATTGCCCAAAATGCTACGAAGCCAAGATCTAACAAGCCGGCATAACCGACCACAATATTGAGTCCAAGAGCGCAAATGACCCAGACCATCGCCTCATTGACGGTGGTCGGAGGCAACCAGTTTTGGAAAATAGTCTGAGGACCATCGGGCAAGTTGTACATGATGTATGTATAGAAAATCCAGATGGAAAGTGCGGCGATAGAAAAACCAATCGTCCACTTCTTGTGGCTTGCACCGGCTTTAGGCGTCTTTGATCGTCGTAGCTTCATCATCACACCTTTTCCGTAACAGTCTTGCCAAGAAGGCCAGTTGGTTTAAAGGCCATGAGGAGAATCAAAATTGAGAAGACTACGGTCTGAGACCACTGCTGGCCCAAACCGATTGGAAGGCCATCGTTGAGACCTTGGACTAAACCAATGAGGAGTGCGCCTAGAACTGCGCCTTGAAGATTGCCAATTCCTCCCATGACCGCAGAGGTGAACGCGATGAGTCCTAACTGATAACCCAGGTTATAACTAGTTAAACCACGAGTCTGCTGAAAGAGAAGTCCTGCGGCACCTGCAAGTGCCCCGCCAAGTGCAAAAGTAAATGAGATTGTGCGGTCTACGTTAATGCCCATTAGGCGCGCTGCATCTTGATCTTGAGCAGTTGCGCGCATCGCCTTTCCTTGACGAGTACGTGTCACAATCCATGACATGAGAAGAAGAAGTGGAATTGTTACTACGAAGGAGATAATAGTTGTGTAAGGAATTGATACTCCGCTAAAAGATATTTTGCCGGCAGGTAAGACGCTATTCCATGTCTTAGGTCCTGAGCCATTCCAACGAAGACCTATGAATTGAAGTACGAATGAAACTCCAACTGCGGTGATTAGTGGAGCTAACTTCGGCGCTCGTCGTAATCGCCTATAGGCAAATCTCTCAATTCCCACGTTGATGGAGGCTGCTGCGATCATTACAGTTACTAAACACATAAGAAAAACGCCCCACGCAGCTGGGCCTGATGAATCCTTATGAAACCAGATAGTGATGAAGTTGGCGGAAAAAACTGCGCTCAACATAAATAAGTCACCG
>CAIXPV010000150.1 GCA_903921405.1 uncultured Actinomycetes bacterium | reverse complement strand
GCTGATGAGCTCAACGTATGGGTCCTTATCTCTTAGGCGACATCGACATCAAGGACGGCGCCTTGACGCTTTTTAGTTGGAATTATTAGGAGCAAGAAGATTACAAAGAGCAAAGAGGCAAGAGATACCGCAACTGCAACGTTGCCATTTTGCCTACCAATTTGCGCAATAACCACTTGGAAAGTCTTAAAGTTAAGAATATTGGAAATTGTGTATTCACCTAGAACTAAAGCAATTGCAATAAATGAACCGTTGACGATTCCTGTTTTAATGGTTGGCATAATGATTCCAAAAATAACTCGCGAAATCGATGCGCCTAAAGTGGTCGCAGCTTCAGCTAGCGTGTGGATATCAACGGCATCGAGGGCTGCCGACAGCGAACGGTACGTGTACGGCAAAATCAACATTGAATAAACGCCAGCTAAAGTAATTGGTGACTCGCTGAGATTAATTGATATCCATCGATACAACGGCGCTATTCCAACGACAATAACAATCGCCGGGATTGCAAGCGGAAGCAAGCACAGAAGTTCAAATGGGCGACGCAGAATTGGAAGCTTTAAGTGAACCCAGATTGCAGTTGGAACAATCATAAACAAGATAAGCGCCATAACAATTGCAGCAGTTATCAATGAACGCGAAATTGCAGCCAAGAGATCTGGTTGCGATGGAATCATCGTCCATGCTCTAAATGTTCTTCCCTTGTCGGCAAAGCCGAAGGGCTTAGTTGAAAAGTCGAACATCGCATACAGCGGAACTAAAAGGTAAAGGGCAACGACTGAAATAATCGTCCAACGCCACAGGCGCACTCCCAACGATTGCTTCATCGCTTTTGCTCCCATTTACTTACTTTGCGACGAAGTAGTGCATACAGACCCATAACGATGATGACGACAATAACCATATACAGCGATAGAGACTTAGCTTCGGCAGGGTTTGATCCACCGGTCTCACTTGTTAGGGCAGTTGCAATTTCAAGAGGTGTTAAGAAGTCCGATAAGTTAATCAGGGTATTTGCTGTTGCATAGGCTGAAAAAGAGTTAACAAAAAGCAATAATGCAGCTCCGGCAAAAGAGGGCGTTAAAATCGGAATTCCAATGCGTAGCCAGTATTCGTAGGCTTTTCCACCCAAAGCATCTGATGCTTCCCGCCACTGAGGCTTCAGATTCTCTAGCGTTGGCAAGAAGACTAGAACCATTAAAGGGATTTGGAAGAATGTATAGAGAACGCTCAAGCCGGTCTTGCCATAGAGCCACGTAGAATCCGCGAGAAAAGTATGAGGCATGTATTTAACTGCAAGAGTTGAAACTAATCCGTTAAAACCAAATGTTGCCAAGAAAGCAAAGGTCAACATAACACCGCCGAACTGGGCCAGAACACTGCTGAGGGCAACTGAGATCTTATAAAAAACTCCGCCTGGTTTTCCGGTAACTATTGCCCACGCGAATAAGCCTCCAAGGATTGCACCGACTATCGCAGTCTTTGCCGAAATCTCAAGTGAGTTAGCAAAAGCATGGCGTGCAACAGGGGAGTTAAAAACCTCTTTTAGAACTGTCGTGCTGAATTTTCCGTAGTTATCTTTAAATGCCCCAGAGACAACGTTCCAGGTTGGATATAAAAGAAAAAGTCCACTGAAAATCAAAAAGGGAAGAACTCCTAAGTAGGCGCTCTTACTGCGCCAATACCGAGAACCGGTCCTGCCATTGGCAGAACCGGTTCCCTTGTATTGAAGCTGAGTCAATTAATTGACCTTAGTGATTAGTTTGTTCCAACAGCTGCTGGCCATGCTGTCTTGAGGTAAGCGCGAGCAGCTGCAGTCTGTGCTGCAGTTGCAGCCTCTGCTACTACCTTGCTCTTGCCAATTGATGCAATACCGTCTGCTGATGCGCGGCCAGTCTTAACTAGCCATACCCATAGTGTTGGTGTTGCTCCGCCAGTTGCAAATACTGTTGCACCTGTCTCGCCAAGTGTGTATTCCATCCATAGACGAGCACACGCTGGGTGTGGTGCCCATGCTGATACTGCGCTGTTGTATGTGGATCCCACTGAGGCAGGTGTGAACATCTTCCATACCTTGCCTGCAGCAGCCATCTGCTTTACAACGTTGGCTTGGATATAACCATTATCAATAACAACTGGGGTTTGGCCAGATGCGATTGTTGCCTCTGTTGGGTTGACGTTGATGAAGTTACCGGCAGCCTTCAACTTAGCGAAGAAAGCAACGCCTTTAGTGACATCATCAAAAGTTCCACCAAGAGCCTTATTGACCATGAAGATACCGTTCATGGCAGCTGATGAACCTAGTGGATCACCGTTAAGAGCAATCTTGCCCTTGAACTTAGGATCTAATAGGTCATCGAGCTTTGTAATTGTTCCAAGAGCTCCGGAATATCCGATTGTCATTGTTCCTGTGTAGTTAGGTGTTACTTCACCAGTAGCAGAGACAGCTGCTGCTCCTTGTAGGTAAGACCAAGTCTTAACTTTGTATGGAGCAAAGGTCTTTGTGCCTAAGTACTTAACGGCAACGGCTAGACCGATGTCGAATACGTCAGGTGAGCGAGTTGTACCCTTATTTGTAACTGCGGCATCGATCTCTTCTTGTGAAGAACCTTCTGGGTTAGCTTCATCAATCTTGACGCCGTAAGCCTTAGCAAATCCTGTAATCATGTCGCCGTAGTTTGCCCAGTAATGTGGCAGCGCGATGACGTTGAGTTGTCCCTCTTTCTTGCAAGCGGCTGCAAGCGCAGTCGTTCCGCCACCTGCAGAGGCGCTAGTAATAGTTGCGTAGTTAACCTTTGCAGATGCTGGTGTAATGCCAACTGCTGGAATCGCTAGTGCTACAGCAACTGCTGCAACTACTGATCCCGTAGTGAGTTTTGAAAACTTCACTGATTTCCTCCTATGTGTAAGTGGTATGTGTTTTCCTCATACATCCTTATCGTTTGCAATACACGTGTTGATTGCAAACGATCTGGAATTTTGTACTTACGCGGGGCAATCTTTAGTCAAAGACCAAGACGTTTCGCGCTCCTTCTCCAGCTCTCAAACGATCGAAGGCAAGATTAAGACCCTCTAAACCTATCCGTTCGGAGATGAGTTCGTCTAGGAAAAGATGTCCGTTTAGATAACTTTTGACTAACTTTGGTACATCCTCTTGTAGGTTAGCCGAGCCAAAGTAACAACCCTTTATGTACTGCTCGTTGACAAATGGTCCGGCCTCTAAGCTCACAGTGGCGCCATTTTTGAGCAGCCCCACCAAAATTAACCCTCCATCGACATCGACCGTGGCCCATGCCTGCTGGATTGTCGATTCGCGCCCTAAAGCTTCAAAGGCATAGTCGACTCCGCCACAGATTTTCTTAACTTCGGCAACAGGATCACTTGTTGCAGCATTAATCGTGTGGGTAGCACCCACTTTTCTAGCCAGCTCTAACTTTTCCTCAGTGACATCTACTGCAATGATCGTTGTTGCCCCAGCCATGCGAGCACCTTGAACAATATTTAATCCAACCCCGCCACACCCAAAGACAGCTACACGTGAACCGGCTTTTACTTTGGCAGTGTTCATCACTGCGCCATAGCCAGTAAGAACTGCGCAACTAATAAGTGCTGCGCGATCAAGTGGCATCTCTTTGGGGATTACCACTGCACCGGATGCCGGCACGACAACATATTCAGCAAATGAGGCAACGGTTAAGAAATGGTTTAATTTTTCACCGTTCTGACTCAAACGGCTGGTGCCATCAAATAATCCTCCGACTGACATGGCATTTCCAGCAGTCGAGCAGTAGTTAGGGCGCCCGGATGCGCAGTAATCACATGTGCCACAGTTTGGAACAATAGACATGATCACGTGATCACCTGTTGCAAAACCAATAGTGTCAGGACCAACTTCGACGACAACTCCCGATGCTTCATGACCGATCACTGCAGGAAATGGAACCAGTTTGCGCTTGCCATCGACGGCATTGAGATCACTTGCACAGAGTCCACTTGCCGCGACCTTTACAAGCAGTTCTCCAGATTTTGGTTTATCTAAATCAACTTCGCGAACTTCAAACTGTGCACCGATGCCATCTAATACTGCCGCTTTCATCTTCACGTTCGGGTACTCCTCCTGCTTAGTAGTGATGGTTAATTAAGATCAATCCACGTGGTTTTTAAGGCGCTATAGGCATCCAAGGCGTGTAGTGATTTATCGCGACCGCTGCCCGATGCACCAAAGCCTCCAAATGGTGTGATGACATCTAACATGTCAAAGGTATTTACCCAGACTGTTCCAGCACGAAGCTTGCGGGCAAACTTATGTGCTTTTGCGATATCACTAGTCCAGACTGAAGCAGCAAGACCATAGTGCGTACCGTTAGCTAACTGCAGAGCTTCATCTGCATTGTTGGCATCTATTGCCACCAGAACTGGTCCGAATATCTCTTCTTGGGCTAAGCGTGAATCTGGTTTTACGTTATCAACTAACGTAGGCATTATTAACAAGTCATCACCTTTAGTTTTTTCTCCGCCAAAAACAATCTTCTCGCCATCGGCTCCAATCAGATCTAAATATGAATTAACGCGATCGCGCTGAACATGTGATACCAAGCCTGCCATCTGAGTTGCGGGATTAAACTGATCACCAACAATGAAACTCTCTAAGAATGTGTGAAGGTGACTGAAGAGCTCTTCTTTGATCTCTTTTTCAACAATGATTCGAGAACCAGCGTTACACGTTTGACCTGCGTTGTAATAAATCGCCCAACCAATTGTCGATGCAGCAGCTGCTAAATCAACACAATCTTTGAGAACAACTTGCGGACTTTTACCGCCAAGCTCAAGTGAAACCTGCTTCATATTTGATTCTGAGGCGTACTGCATCATCTTGCGTCCGGTTGGACCACTGCCGGTAAATGCGATCTTGGCTACATCCATATGTCGAGCAAGAGCTTGACCTGCCTGGGCGCCTAAACCGGGAACAACGTTAAAGACTCCATCAGGTAATCCTGCGGCGCTGGCAAGCTCGGCCATTTTAAGTGCACTCAATGAAGAGTTTTCGGCAGGTTTAACGACGATGCTATTTCCCATGGCAATCGCCGGACCAAGCTTCCAACTAGTAATCATCATGGGGTAGTTCCATGGAACAACGGCGCCAATAACTCCCAGTGGTTCACGCGTGATCATCGCAAGTGCGTTACGTGGTGCTGGTGCAATCTCGTCATAGGTTTTATCAATTGTTTCGGCATACCACTGAATCACGCGTGTTGAATTTGGCGCGTCAACGGACAGCGCATCACTAATAGGACGTCCAGTATCTATCGCCTCAAGGAAAGCTAACTCTTCACGGTGTTCACCAAGCAGTTGCGCCCAGCGCAGCATAATAATTTTCTTATCGCGGGGATTCATATCTCGCCAGATTCCAGCGTCAAATACACGCTTGGCTGAGGCAACAGCCCTATTTATATCTTCGGTATCTCCCGATGCAATCTGACCTATAGTTCGATTTTGCCCCGGAGCAATGTTGTCGAAAGTTTTACCAGATGCAGCATCACAGTATTTTCCATCGATAAAAATCTTTGCATCTAATTGAAAAGAACCTGCTTTTTCCTGCCACATATCCTGTTGGGCCATGCGCCTATGCTAGTACCAATAAAAACTTTATTCCTGCAACGATAAGGACCGCTCCTAATGCGCGTTTGATTCCACTATGTGAAAATCGAGTTGTCCCAAAACGCGTTCCAATCAAAGCGCCAGCCAGTACCGCTACCAAAAATAGAGGCAATACGGTTGGCAGAGATTTAGTTGAGGCAAAATTACCTAAAAGACCGGCAACTGAGTTAAGAAAGATAAAGGCTGCAACAGTTCCGCTGGCTTGGCGCACATTTGTCCAACCCAACCAAATGATTAGTGGGGAGAGAAAAATCCCGCCCCCTGTACCTGTAATTCCTGAGAGCAAGCCAATGCAGAGTCCGATTAACACTGCGAGAGCGGGAATAACCTTCTGAGGGTTTTTATCACTTTGTTGAGATTGCACAATGAATCGCACACCTGAAAGCAGCAATAGCACTCCAAGAATGGGTTTATAGATCGTGTCGGCTAAGTGAATGTGACCCCCAACAAATGCTGCTGGTACTGCGCCAATGCTTAAAAGGAGTAAGAGTTTTCTGTTAAAAAAACCTCGATTGATATATCGCCAACTTGAAAACGATGACACGGCGATGTTGAGTGTGAGCGCCGTTGGTTTTATAACAATTGCAGGTAGATCAAAGAGCGTCATAATCGCGATGTAGGCAGATGCCCCTGCGTGGCCTACGGACGTATAAAGGACTGCGCCACAAAAAAGAAGTAATGCGATGACACAATTATGAAGCTCAAACACGCTTAGCCTTGAACTACGCGATACGTTGCAAGTGTTGGGTCTGTGGCATAGGCAATACGAACTCCGGCCGCCTTGGTAGTGGCTAAACCGTCAACGATTTGTTGAGTCAAAATCTCACCGGGTGCCACGACTGCAACCCCAGGTGGATATGGTGCTATGAGGTCAGCCGAGATTCGACCGACTGCACTATTGGCGGCAATCATTTGAGTATCGGCAAAGTATGCCTC
>CAIXPV010000149.1 GCA_903921405.1 uncultured Actinomycetes bacterium | reverse complement strand
TATGTTTTTCACTCATGGTCGGCTCAAGGTGCAATTAGCCCAATGCCTGTTGCTAGTGGTTCGGGATCATATTTTTGGGACCATGAAGGTAAGACCTATTTAGATTTCTCATCCCAGCTGGTCTTTACAAATATCGGACACCAGCACCCAACCGTTATTAAGGCCATTGCCGCCCAGGCCGAAATCATCGCAACGGTTGCACCACAGCACGCCAACGATGCGCGCAATGAAGCTGCACAAAGAATCGTCGAATTAGCTGGCGGCCATTTCGCTAAAGTCTTTTTCACTAACGGCGGCGCAGATGCGATTGAAAATGCAATTCGCATGGCTCGTATGCATACTCATAAGCACAAAGTCTTATCTACATATCGTTCATACCACGGCAATACAGGGGCCGCTATAAATGCAACTGGAGATCCTCGCCGTTTGCCCAATGAGTTTGCCTTTGGTCATGTGCACTTCTTTGGTCCTTATCTATATCGCACCGCTTTCTGGGCGCAGAATGAAGAAGAAGAGTGCAAGCGCGCTTTAGAGCATCTAGAGCAGACAATTATCTTTGAAGGTGCCAGCACAATCGCTGCAGTATTGATCGAATCTATACCAGGTACTGCTGGAGTTCTTGTTCCGCCTAAGGGTTACTACGAAGGCGTGCGCGCATTGTGCGATAAGTACAAGATTATGTGGATCGCTGACGAAGTCATGTCGGGATTTGGCCGCACAGGAAAGTGGTTTGCATACCAACATGGCAGCGTGCAGCCAGATCTGATTACTTTTGCTAAAGGTGTTACATCAGGGTACATCCAACTTGGCGGCGTAGTAATTAGTGAGACTGTATCTAAGACATTTGATGAAAAAGTCTTCGCCGGAGGCCTTACATATATGGGCCATCCAATTGCATGTGCAACTGCGGTTGCCACTATCGATGTCATGAAAGATGAAAAAATGCTAGAGAACGCCACCATGATTGGTGAAACAATCTTGGGTCCTGGCCTCGTTGAATTAGCTAAGAAGCACAAGGTAATTGGCGATATCCGCGGCGCAGGTGTGTTCTGGGGCGTTGATTTAGTCAGTGACCGTGCAACTCGCGAGCCTCTTGCACCTTATGGTGCATCAAGTCCTGCAATGAATGAATTAGTGGCGGCCTGCAAAAAGCTTGGCCTGATGCCATTTAATAACTTCAACCGCATTCACTTGTGCCCACCATGCAATATCTCAGTTGACGATGCCACAAAGGGTCTTGAAATTCTAGATAAAGCATTGGGCGAAATCAGTAAGTACTACACCGGCGCTTAATCGGTAAAGATGCTTAAACGTTGAACCTAAATTCAACGACATCTCCATCATGCATGACGTAGTCCTTGCCTTCCATGCGAACTTTGCCTTTGGCCTTTGCTTCTGCCATCGAACCTGCTGCGATTAGATCATCGAAGCTGACGATTTCGGCTTTAATAAAACCTTTTTGGAAGTCGGTATGAATAACGCCGGCGGCCATTGGCGCAGTGTCACCTTTGTGAATCGTCCATGCGCGAACTTCTTTCGGTCCAGCAGTTAAATATGTTTGCAGACCAAGTGTGCGAAAGCCGACGTGGGCCAGTGTTGCAAGTCCAGGCTCCTCTAAACCGATTGATTGCAAAAGCTCTAACGCATCCTCGTCGCTGAGTTCGGCGAGTTCGGCCTCCGTCTTTGCATCTAAAAATATTGCTTCGGCTGGTGCAACAAGGGCCGCAAGCTTTGTTCGCAGTTCGCCATCGCTTAATTCGGCAGCATCGACGTTAAAGACATAGAGAAATGGTTTAGCAGTGAGAAGCTGTAATTCAGCAACAAGTGAGAGATCGACTTTGCTGCTAGATAATGGCTTGCCGGAGTTGAGAACAGCTTCGGCCTCTTTGACTGCATCTACAACATGTTGGCGTTCTTTATTAACGCGCGCCTCTTTTTCAAGTCGGGGCAAAGCTTTTTCAATCGTCTGTAAATCTGCGAGCGCAAGCTCGGTGTTGATGATCTCCATGTCACTTGCTGGATCAACGCGGCCTTCGACGTGAATAACATCGCCATCACTAAAGACTCGAATAACTTGGCAGATCGCATCGGTTTCGCGGATATTGGCCAAGAACTTATTGCCAAGGCCCGCACCCTCTGATGCACCCTTAACGATTCCGGCGATATCGACGAAGGAGACGACGGCTGGCAACAACGTCTGCGAACCCACAATCCCGGCCAAAGCCGCTAAGCGAGTATCGGGGACTCCGACTACGCCAACGTTTGGCTCGATCGTGGCAAAGGGATAGTTGGCGGCCAAGACATTGTTCTTGGTCAGGGCGTTAAAGAGGGTGGACTTGCCCACATTGGGCATGCCGACGATTCCGATTGAAAGACTCATAGGCGGTAGAGCCTACGCGCAAATGTCAGTGCAAACTGCCACGATAGGCCCATGCCCGCATACGTAGTGACTCTTCTAATAGGCCTTATCGCTGGAGCTGCGATTGGCTACCTACTTCGCGCCCTTAAATCTGGCAGCGCCGTGGCCGATCGCGCACTGCTCGATGATTACAAAGTGCAGTTGGCGGCCGAGCGAGGCAAAACTGAATCGGCCGTTAAGTTAAATGCGGAGTTAGTTGCCATGAAGGAGTCAGTGAACAAACTTTCAACGCAGGCCGCTGAAGCTAATCGTATTCGCACAGAGGCCGAGGCGAAGTTAGAGACAACTATTACCGAGATGCGCCGAGCATCTGAATCGATCTTTGATGAGACCAAGAAAATCGCTGGCGCATTAAGCAACAACCAAGTTCGTGGAAAGTTTGGCGAGGCACAGTTAGAGCTCCTACTACAAGGCGCGGGTCTGCGCGAAGGTCACGAGTACAGCCGGCAGAGATCAACCACTGATGCCGACTCATCTGGAATCCCAGATATCACAGTAAACATGCCTGGCGGCAGCTCGATATTTATCGACTCAAAGTTTCCCTTCGATCGCTTCTTAGAGGCCTTTGGAACCGAGGTTCAGTCAGAGCGCGATGAGTTCTTTAAACAGCACACCGATGATTTACTCAAGCATGTTCAAGCACTGGCAAAGCGCGGCTATCACAAGTCAGAGGGCTCGCCTGATTTTGTCGTTCTCTTTGTTCCCTTTGAAACCTTGTTGTCAGAGGCGTTGCGTATCGACCCGAACTTCCTAGAAAAGGCCTTTAAGGTAGGCGTCACTATTGCAACTCCAACGTCGATGATGGCGTTGCTGCGCACCATCGGCTTTATCTTTACTCGCAATAAGTTAGCTGAAAACGCCGATGAGATCCAAAAAGTGGCCAGCACGTTTTTAAAGAACATCACTTTGCTGCACACCAAGATCGTTGCAGTTGGTAAGGCCATCACATCTACTGCCAAAGCCTACGAAGATCTTGTACCAACGGCTGAAAAAACAGTTCTCAGCCCAGCCAGACGTATTCATAACTTGGGTGTATCAGGGGATAAAGATAAACTGGCGATTGAATATCCAGAGGCACCAGGTGCTGTTCGCGAACTTAACACTATCGAGCTCGCCGGAGAAGATGATTTTATCGATGCAGAAGAGATTAGCGATGGAGATAAGTAGATGAGCGCACTTAAGCAGATTGCAATGACAGGACCTGGTTTAAAGAAGCAGGGCATCGTAGTTCTGCAAGCCTTATTAATCGGCTTCTTCACGTTTATCGAACTAACTCTGCGCAGTGGGGTTGGAATCCTTACTGGCATTGCACTTCTCGTAGCCTTCTTTGGTGGCATCCGTTTTGGTCGCCCCGGTACAACCTATGTCTCGGTTGTAACTCCACCCATTGCATTTGCCGCAATTGCAGGATTCTGGATTCTGATTCTTGATGGCTTTAGACCATCACGCATCGGTATAGATTTCATCGCAGCCCTTGCCAGTGAAGCGCCATTTCTCATCATCGGTGCGCTCTATGGGTGGTATGTCTTTCTTAATGCAAAGGCTAAGAAGAAGCCATCTAAGCCCCGCCGAGCTGAATAGTTAGGCCTTACCCGCAGCCTTCATATCTTTGCGAAGCTCTGGTGGCAGTGAGAAGAGCAAGGACTCTTGTGTAGCCGTTACCGTTTCAACATCGCCAAAGCCGCGCTCTGCTAGCCAAACCAAGACATCATCGACCAATATCTCTGGCACTGATGCCCCACTGGTTAATCCAATTGTTTCAACGTTGCTCAACCAGTGCTCTTGAATCTCTTCGGCATAGTCAACCAAGTGCGATGCTTTCGCGCCATATTCCAGTGCAACTTCAGCCAAGCGAACTGAGTTGGAAGAGTTCTGTGAACCAACAACGATTACTAAATCGGCCTTAGCCGAGATAGCTTTGATCGCCTCTTGGCGATTTTGAGTGGCATAACAAATATCATCACTGGGCGGATCTTGAATATCTGGAAAGCGCTCTTTCAAAATCGCAACGGCAGATAGCGTCTCATCCACACTCAACGTTGTCTGCGATAACCAGACTAATTTCTTACCCGGAGTCGGAACAACTGTGCGCGCGCCATCTAAGCCATCGATTACTCGAACCTTATCCAGCGCCTCACCGGCTGTGCCCTCAACCTCTTCATGACCATGATGGCCAATTAACAAAATTTCAGCATCCTCGTTAGCAAAGCGACGGACCTCGTGGTGCACCTTGGTCACTAGCGGACAGGTTGCATCGATAGTTTTTAAACCGCGCGTTGCCGCTTCGGCATGAACGCTGGGTGCAACACCGTGGGCAGAAAAAACTACCGTCTTGCCTTCTGGAACTTCATCGGTCTCATTGACAAAGATTGCGCCTTTAGCTTCAAGGCTGGCCACAACGTGAACATTGTGAACGATCTGCTTTCGGACATAGACCGGTGCGCCATAGAGCTCTAGCGCTTTTTCCACCGTCACCACTGCGCGATCAACACCTGCGCAATATCCGCGGGGCGCAGCAAGCAGAACTCTCTTAGCCATGGGGTGAGTCTATTAGGCTCATCCCATGTTCGAAACTTCAAGTGAGTCCCCGGCAACAGTGCGGGTAGTTACTGAAGCCATTAAAGAGTACGTCGATCGCTTAGGCCCTATCTGGGTAGAGGGTGAAATCAGCGAGCTCAATGAACGCAGCGGAATGATGGCCTTTATTCGCCTTCGCGATCCCAGCGTTGATATGTCGCTATCGGTGATGTGTCATAAATCAGTTATCGCTGCCGCCCAACCATTGCCGCCCAATGCCCGCGTAGTTTTGTATGCAAAGCCATCCTGGTATACAAAAAATGGTTCGCTTACTTTATCGGCGCGTGAAATACGACAAGTTGGCGTCGGTGAATTACTTGCCCGACTTGAAGCGCTGAAGACTGCGCTAGCCAGTGAAGGTTTATTTGATTCCGATCGCAAAGTTGAACTTCCACTTCTGCCTAAAAAAGTCGGTCTCATTTGTGGACGCAATACCGATGCCGAAAAAGATGTGGTTGAAAATGCTAAGCGCCGCTGGCCCAGTGTTGTCTTTGAAATCCGTGAAGTCACAGTGCAAGGCGCAGCGGCAGTTACTGAAGTATCGGCAGCGCTCATGGAGCTTGAAGCTGATCCAGATGTTGAGGTCATTGTTATTACACGTGGTGGCGGATCCTTTGAAGATCTGCTGCCCTTTAGCGATGAAGGTTTAGTACGTCTAGCTGCATCATGCACAACGCCAATTGTGAGCGCAATCGGCCATGAAAAAGATTCACCGCTGCTAGATCTTGTTGCAGATTTTCGTGCATCAACTCCAACTGATGCTGCAAAGCATGTGGTGCCAGATATCGCCGAAGAGATTGCGATGATTGGGGAACTGCGCGAGCGCGCCCGCAGAAAACTGATGGGCCTGATTGAGTTAGAGCTCGCACGAATCGCTAACTTTAAAGATCGCCCGGTGATGAAAGATCCGCACGTCATTATTACCAGCCGCGCCGAAATCATTACCGCCTATCGCCAAAGGTCTCACCGCAGTTTTGCTAGCCACGTGAAGTTAGCTACAGAAGAGCTCGTCCAGATCAAAGCTCGTGTTCGCGCACTGTCTCCCCAGGCAACCCTTGACCGGGGGTATTCGGTAGTGCAGCTAGCCAATGGCGATATCGCCCGCGATGCCAGCGCCTTAAAAACTGGAGACTTACTGCGGCTGCGTTTAGCCAAGGGCGAGACCAATGCCATAGTGACCGCCAATAGTGTGAAGGAGTAGATTTCATCCATGACTGAGAAGAAGGTGTCCTATGAAGCGGCCCGCGATGAGCTGGCCGAGGTCGTTGCCGCCCTTGAAACCGGCAGTGCAACCTTAGAAGAGTCCCTCAAGCTGTGGGAGCGCGGAGAAGTGCTGGCTGCTATCTGCCAAGAGTGGCTAGATGGTGCTAAAAAGAAGCTCGATGCGGTTAAGCCCTAACAATGCCAACTTTTTCCTACTCAGAGCTTTTGCCCCTTGGCAACGATGAGACCACATATCGCCTCGTAAGTCGCGAGGGCGTCAGCGTTGTACAACTAGGCGATAAAGAGTTTCTCCAGGTTGAACCCAGCGCTTTAGAAAAACTAACGGCCGAAGCGATTCACGATATTTCACATTACTTACGTCCAGCCCACTTGCAGCAGTTAGCACATATCATCGCCGATCCAGAGGCTTCACCTAATGATCGCTTTGTTGCAACCGATCTTTTGAAAAACGCCAACATATCGGCCGGCGGGATCTTGCCCATGTGCCAAGACACAGGTACGGCACTGGTCATGGCTAAAAAGGGTCAATATGTTTTAACGACATCAAAGGACGAGGTCGCAATTTCACAGGGTATCTACGATGCCTACACAACCTTGAACCTTCGATACTCACAGATGGCACCCGTCACAACATGGGATGAAAAAAACACTGGCAACAACCTGCCCGCCCAAATTGAGATCTTCGCCGATAGCGATCACCCCGATGAGTACAACTTTTTATTTATCGCCAAAGGTGGCGGCAGCGCCAATAAATCATTTCTCTATCAAGAGACAAAGGCGATTTTAAATCCGACATCCTTTATGACCTGGTTGGATGAAAAACTCCGATCGATCGGAACAGCGGCCTGCCCTCCGTATCACTTAGCAATTGTCATCGGCGGCACCAGCGCCGAGCACACAGTGAAGACTGCCAAGTTAGCCAGCACTAAGTATTTAGATTCACTGCCCACAAGTGGTGATGCCGCCACTGGCCATGGCTTCCGTGACCTTGAGCTAGAACAAAAAGTCCTTGAACTCACTCGCACCTTAGGAATCGGTGCTCAATTTGGCGGCAAGTATTTCTGTCACGATGTTCGGGTCGTGCGCCTGCCTCGTCATGGTGCATCACTGCCGATCGCCATCGCCGTATCGTGCTCGGCCGATCGCCAGGCCAAAGCCAAGATCACGAAAGAGGGAATCTTCCTCGAAGAGCTCGAGCGGGATCCAGCGCATTTTCTGCCTGAGACAACCGATGAGCATTTAGCCGATGACGTCGTAGCGATCGATTTAAATCAATCGATGGATCAGATATGCGCCGAGCTATCCAAGCATCCAGTCAAAACACGGCTCTCCCTAACAGGAACATTGGTCGTGGCCCGCGACTTAGCCCACGCCAAAATTAAAGCGGCGATGGACAAGGGCGAAGCGATGCCTGAGTACTTACAAAAATATGCCGTGTACTACGCGGGCCCCGCTAAAACTCCGGCCGGCTATGCATCTGGCTCTTTTGGCCCCACAACGGCCGGTCGCATGGACTCATATGTTGAGTACTTTCAATCAAAGGGCGGCTCTCGCGTGATGTTGGCCAAGGGCAATCGCTCAAAAGCTGTCACCGATGCCTGCAATACCCATGGTGGTTTCTACTTAGGATCAATCGGTGGACCGGCAGCGCGTTTGGCGTTGGAGTGCATCACAAAGGTTGAGGTTCTAGATTTTGAAGAGCTCGGTATGGAAGCGGTCTGGAAGATTGACGTTGTAGATTTTCCAGCCTTCATCGTTGTCGATGATAAGGGAAATGATTTCTATGCCTCAACTTCGACCCCGCTAAGAATTGGAACGAAGCCGTAAATTCAGATTAGTAATAATGCTTAGCTTTAAAGTGTGACCAGGCCTTGCATGGAGTGTCATAGCGGATCGTGATGTAGCGAAGTCCCCAACGAATCTGCGTCACTGGGTTGGTGCGCCAATCTGTTCCAACGACGCTCATCTTTTCAGCTGGCAGCGCCTGTGCAATTCCATGGGCACCAGAGTGATAGTTATGCGCCTTATAGTTCCAGTGGCTCTCTTTAGTCCACAAGCTATTAAGACAGGAGTACTGGGCATTACTAAAGCCAAACTCATTAACTAATATCGCCTGAGCAACCTTCTTGGCGCCAAATGGTGTGCGCGCCATTTCAACTTGGCGACTAATGGAAGAGACAAGTGCTAAGTCGCTAGAGAAGACTGAGCCCATAGGGGTAGATGCAAGTTCGATAGAGCCAAAGAGCGCCACCGACGATGCCATGGGATCGACCTGCGCAGCCAGAGCTTGGGTATCTGGATTGATCTCGATCTGGGAGGTCATAGGAAACTCAAGACCATAGGCACTTGGAAGGGCGCTCGAGAGAAAGAGCATGGCGGCAACGACGCCCCAGATTGCAACTGACTTATTAACAAGCTTCATCTCATCCCCTCCTCTCACCCATTCGCTTGGCCCGTGCGCTATCAGCCTCATTGAAAGGGGCTTATAACTAACGGGGAATGGCCATAGCCTGTCGGTGTGCACTGACATCGGCAAATCAAATCCCGCATGAGTCGTAGATTCTCAGGAAAGTGATTACCTGTGGATGGGTAAAAGCGCAGGTCAGTAAGGGGAATGTCCGAAATGCACCAAATGTGACTGTGAGATTGATTCTGGGGCTTATTGGGCCTTATCCAGGCAAAGGCCCTTCCAGCATCTCGGTCACCAAGGCAGCGATCGGCGAGCGCTCGCTGCGAGTTAATGTCACATGGGCAAAGAGCGGGTGACCCTTAAGGGTTTCAACAACTGCGACCACACCATCGTGGCGACCAACCCGCAAGTTATCGCGCTGGGCAACGTCATGAGTCAAGATCACGCGCGAGCCCTGACCGATGCGAGAGAGCACCGTTAATAAAACTCCACGCTCTAGCGACTGCGCCTCATCAACGATGACAAAGGAGTCGTGCAGAGAGCGGCCGCGGATATGTGTCAGTGGCAAGACTTCAATTAAGCCCCGGTCAACGATCTCATCGATGACGGCCTGACTCACTAGTGCTCCCAATGTGTCAAAGACGGCCTGGGCCCAGGGCGACATCTTCTCGCCCTCACTGCCCGGCAGGTATCCCAGCTCTTGGCCACCGACTGGATAGAGCGGCCTGAAGATGACAACCTTCTTATGGATGCGCTTTTCCATTACCGCTTCAAGTCCGGCGCACAATGCCAGCGCTGATTTTCCAGTTCCGGCTCGACCACCAAGGGAGACGATGCCGATTGAATCATCCAGAAGTAAATCGAGGGCAACGCGCTGTTCGGCGCTTCGACCATGCAGACCAAAGGCGCTGCGATCTCCACGAACTAATTGCAGCTGTTTATCTGCAGTGACTCTGGCCAAGGCGCTGCCACGCTCTGAGTGCAAAACGATTCCAGTATGAACGGGAAGTTCAAAGGCGACTTCATGGTCGGCGCGATCGCTGCTGTATAAATCATCGATTACCTGCGAACCCACATCGAGTTCAACGATTCCAGTCCAGCCACTGTTGGAGACGAGTTCGGCCAAATACTCCTGGGCCTCAACACCAACCGAGGATGCCTTCACGCGAAGGGGTAAATCTTTAGTAACTAGAACTACATCTTTTCCATCACCCATCAGGTTCTTGGCAATTGCCAAGATTCGCGAATCATTGGTTCCATCGCGCAAGAAGCCTTGTGGCAGGGTCGATAGGTCGGTGTGGTTGAGTTCGACTGACAAGGTTCCGCCCTCAGGCGTTACGGTCAGCGCTTTATCCAGGCGTCCATGGGTAAGGCGCAGATCATCAAGGGCTCGAAGGGCGGCCCGGGCGAAGTAGCCAAGCTCTGGGTGGTCTCTTTTAATCTCTAATTCGCCGATTACAGCGATAGGAATAATTACTTCATGCTCTGCAAATCTATAGAGCGCGCCAGGATCGGCCAGCAAAACACTGGTATCTAATACAAAGGTCTTCTTACCGTTTTGACTCTTAGAAGCCAATGGCTGAGCTCCTCGATTTAAGTTGTACTAGTTGGAACCTGCTTCGGATAAGAAAAAGGTAGAACTAGTTGCCTGAAAGCAGGTCGCGACACGCGTACATGAACTGTTAAATCTTGGAGAATTAATTACGAACCAAAACGGCGTTGTCGCAAAGAGTATGCACGCAGAGCACGTAAGAAATCGACGCGACGAAAATCTGGCCAATAGGCTTCACAAAAATAGAACTCAGATGATGCGCTCTGCCACAACATGAAGCCACCAAGGCGTTGTTCACCGGATGTTCGAATCAAAAGCTCTGGATCTGGCTGACCTGCGGTGTATAAAAACTTTGAAATGTCCTCACTTGTTAAAGCAGCAGAGGCGGCACTGAGGGAGTGGCCCGCTTTTTCTTCCTCACTTAAATAGCACTTAACCGCATCAACGATTTCACGACGACCGCCATAGCTAATTGCAACATTTACTTCAACTCCATCGGTGCGAACCGGTTTTAAATCACTCAGTTTTTTCGAAAGCCAATCAGGCAGCAAATCAAGTGCGCCAACGGCCTTAATATTCCATCGACCGGTTGCTGCTAATTCGTCAACAGTCTCGCCAATAATATGTAGCAGTTCATCTATCTCGGCGGCGCTACGTTTAAAGTTATCAGTCGATAACAGCCACAGCGTTACCACCTGCACATCGGCCTCATCGCACCAACCCAAGAATTCAATAATCTTGCTGGCCCCAGCTTTGTGCCCATTGGGATCGGCCAGATTTGGATTAGCTTTTGCCCATCGGCGATTGCCATCAAGGATGACACCAACGTGATGTGGGGTCTTGGAAAAATCTAATGCACGTACTAAGCGCCGCTCATAGAGTGGGTATAGAAGTGATTTGATGAACTTACGAATAGCGGCGTACAACTCGGCGCTCAGCAATCAGGGATGCAATTGGAAGCGTTCCGGCCAGCATTAAACCCAGCATCTTCATGAGGGGCCAACGGGCTTTGAGAGAAAATGAGATCGCGGTCAAAATATAAAGTGGGTACAGGTAGCCGTGGACCATAGGTATCCAAGTAATGGCACTGTGTAGATCGGGGGCGTCAAAGAGATATTTGATTGGCATATAAACAAACCACAAAAGAAGTGACATGACGCCAGAGATTATTGCCATGACGCGAAAACGAAGAACGGCTGATTTCATAGGTCTACCTTACGGCGATACAGGGGAAGGTAAAGCACCACCCCGGCCATGAGCCACCAAATAACAACATAGGACAGGTGCTGCCAGTAAAAACCCGGGATGCGCGAACTCTGCTTTTCAGGCGATGTCCGAGGTCTGGCAATATCGTGACCTTGGTGGCTCTCACGTGTGGCCAGGATGTAACCATCAAATAAATCTAAATCAGTTGTTCCAACTATTACCGCACTATCTAAGCGAGAAATAACTCCTCCTGAGTTTTCAGCGCGATCACTATCTTGGCGTGCATGCAGTTGGCCAGTGATATCTATGTTCATGGACTGCGAAATATCTGGGTTAAGCAATCGATCGGCCCATAAACCCCGGACTACCAGAATCCCTGAGTGTGTACCGACTTGAAGCAGTGAGACCTGCCAGTCGCTAACGACTCCTTGACCATCGCTTTGGTTGGGGGCTTTAAAATCTGCAACGTAGTGACCCGATGTACTGACCATGCGATTCATGGCCGATGGCGGCAGTGACTCTCGCGCCGCCGTTATTGAATCCAGCGGGACTATATTTTTATCGACCGTGGTGGCGACAACCAAACTGGCCTTTAATGCGCGAGCGCGATCTAGCTGCCAGATTCCGAGTGAGAAAAATATTGCGGCAATACTAAGAACGGCCACACCTTGCAGAACTCTGGATGCAAAGTTCTTACTTATCGGTGGATTCATCACTTCGATCTATGCCCATGAAGCGCTTGTAAAAACTGCGCATTAAAAAAACTGTGGCAAGTATCAGTAAAGCAATGGTTACTGAGCCCGCGGCTCCCATCTCAATATTTTTTTGCATGACATAATCATGTCATGTCTTTGGACCCAGCCTTCTCCTTCGATGATCGATACGGGGTGCGCCCTCGCAATCGCTGGGTGCTGCCGGCCGCAGTCTTTGCCGTAACGGGAATCTCATGGTTGATGTGGGCCGGTTTACATCATTCAAATCCACCGATTCGCTCATCGATGATTTCCTTTTCACCGATTTCAGATCGAGAAATATCGCTTCGATTTTCGGTACAACGCACGGATAAAAATCAAACGCTTATCTGCACACTTATCGCACGCGATATAGATAAGAATGTTGTTGGCCAGATCGATCAGGAGTTTGGCCCTGGCTTGGCCTCTTTCCAACAAACTACTGTCATTCCCTCTCGGACCAAGGCAGTATTTGCTGACGTTGCAGGGTGCCGCGCTCAATAGGTTGTAGGCAGCTCTACCTTCCTAGTACCTTTACCCCTTATGAGCTCACAGACATGGTTAACGCAGGAAGCTGCAGATCGTTTGCGCGCCGAATTAGAAAACTTAGAAGGTGTTGGTCGTAAAGAGATCACAGCCAAGATCGAGGCTGCCCGCGCTGAGGGAGATTTAAAAGAGAACGGTGGGTATCACGCCGCCCGTGATGAGCAAGGCAAGATGGAGGCGCGCATCCGCCAGTTGAAGCAGATGTTAGACAATGCCCACATTGGAACTCCGCCGCCAAGTGCCGATGGAAAAGTTGGCGCAGGTATGGTCGTGACTGCAGAGATTGCCGGCGATGAGATGCGCTTTCTACTGGGTTCGCGCGAAATCGCTTCCGGAGACTTAGATGTTTACAGCGAAAAATCACCACTAGGGGCTGCCGTGATGGGCGCTGAAATCGGAGCCACAGTGAAGTACACCGCTCCTAACGGTCGTGAAATTACCGTAGCGATTAAAGCTGCCGAGTTTTACGCTTAGTTAGAAGAGTTTTTATATTTTCTAACGCTCAGCGGAATAAAGATCACCATAATCAAGACCATATAAAACAGAGATGTAACCAGTGGATGTTGGCTTGGAAACGAGTTAGCTGTTGCGCCAAATTCAATCTTCAAACCAAATAACTCACGGCACGCTGCGACCATGGTGGAGACTGGATTCCATTCAGCAACATACTGAAGCGCCTTTGGCATCCCTGTTGTTGGAGCAAATGCATTAGATAAAAACGTCATCGGAAAAGTAATCAAGAAACTGACATTTTGCACCGTGCGCGCATCGCGCACTGCCAGGCCGGCATAGATTCCTGTCCACGATAGTGCGTAACCAAACATCAGCAGAAATAAAAATGCGGCGAGAATACTTAAGATGCCAGATGTTGGTCGCCAACCCACGGCAAAGCCTGCAGCGGCCATGACAACTAACACCAAAATATTGAGTAACGAGTCTCCTAATGTGCGACCAACGACTAGAGCTGAACGTGCAATTGGCAGTGATCTAAAGCGATCGATTAAACCCTTCTTCATATCTTCAGCTAATCCCGATGCCGTTGCAGCCAATGTGAAGGCAACTGTCTGTACGAAGATTCCTGGCATCAACAGTTGAACGTATCCCCCTGGTTGGCCAGTAGAAATCGAGCCACCAAAGACAAAACGGAATAGCAGAACGAACATGACGGGCTGAATCGTTGAGAAAATAAGTACTTCTGGCACGCGAGCTAACTGCAGCAGTTGGCGCTTAGTAATAATGAGTGAATCTAGAATCGCATTTTTCATTTCTTCTCGACCTCTACTTCGGCAACATGTCCGGTTAATGCCATAAAGACATCATCTAAAGAAGGGCGCTTTAAGCCAACATCTAGTGGGTGAATCTGGGCGGCATCTAGGGCGCGCAAGACATCCATCAGCGCTTTCGAGCCGGTAGAGACTGGGGCGCTAATTGTGCGAAGGGCTGCATCAAGGTGGGCGGTATTGCCGCTGATTTGTTCAACTATTTTTATTGTCTCTGCGATTTGTGCGCTCTCAACAGTAACTTCTAAGCGCTCTCCGCCCACTTGGCTCTTGAGCGCATCCGACGTACCACGCGCAATGACTTTTCCATGATCGATAACTGCAATCTCATCGGCCAATTGATCGGCTTCTTCCAAATACTGTGTTGTTAATAAAAGAGTTACGCCACCTTTTACTAACTCTTCAATTACTCCCCACATCTCCATACGACCACGAGGATCTAGACCAGTGGTTGGCTCATCAAGAAATAGAACCTTGGGTTGCACAATAAGTGATGCAGCTAAATCTAATCGGCGGCGCATTCCACCTGAGTACGTTTTAATTGGTCTGCGCGCACTGTCGGTTAATGAAAATCTTTCCAGTAATTCATTGGCGCGATTAATAGATTGCTGTTTGCCTAAGTGATACAGACGACCAAACATCACTAAATTATCCCAACC
>CAIXPV010000148.1 GCA_903921405.1 uncultured Actinomycetes bacterium | reverse complement strand
GTCCGGTGCTTTTGCTGCATATAAGAAGCAGGGCGAAGGCCAAGAGCGCATGATGGATTCAATGGATCTAGAGCGCGAAAAGGGAATTACGATTCTTGCTAAGAACACCGCAGTTAAGCGCGGAGACACAATTGTTAACATCATTGATACACCAGGCCACGCCGATTTCGGTGGCGAAGTAGAGCGCGGACTAGAAATGGTCGACGGCGTTATCTTGTTGGTCGATGCATCTGAAGGTCCACTGCCACAAACACGTTTCGTATTGCGCAAAGCGCTGGAGAAGAACCTGCCAGTTATTTTGGTAATCAATAAAGTTGACCGCCCCGATTCACGTATCGCTGAAGTTGTCGATGAGGCCTACGAACTATTTTTGGATCTAGATGCCAATGAAACACAGATTGAATTTCCAGTTGTATACGCATCGGCTAAAGCTGGCCGTGCATCATTAAAGCGTCCAGCAGATGGTGGAATGCCAGAAGAAGAAAACTTAGATGTTTTATTCGACACGATTTTCTCTGCAATTCCAGCACCTGAATATCACGAAGGTGCACCATTGCAGGCACACGTAACTAACCTTGACTCATCACCATTCCTTGGTCGCCTAGCTTTGTGCCGCGTGCGTGAAGGAGTTATTAAAAAGGGTCAGAACGTTACCTGGATCAAGACCGATGGAACTATGGAGCGCGTAAAGATTTCAGAGCTACTTATTACTGAGGCTCTAGAACGCATTCCAACTCTTGAAGCCCACCCAGGCGACATTATCGCTGTGGCTGGAATCGAAACGATTACTTTGGGCGAAACTTTGGCTGATAATGAAAACCCACATGCGCTTCCATTGATCATCGTTGATGAGCCATCGATTTCGATGACTATTGGTATCAATACATCACCTCTTGCTGGCAAGAGCGGAAAACTGCTTACTGCGCGCCAAGTTAAGGGCCGCCTCGATGCCGAGCTAGTTGGTAACGTGTCATTGCGCGTACTCAATACTGAGCGTCCAGATACATGGGAAGTTCAAGGTCGTGGAGAGCTTCAGCTAGCTGTGCTTGTTGAAATCATGAAGCGCGAAGGCTTTGAATTAACTGTTGGTAAGCCACAGGTAGTTATTAAGAAGATTGATGGCAAAGTACATGAGCCAATGGAGCGTTTAACAATTGATGCACCTGAAGAATATCTTGGTGTGCTTACTCAGTTGATGGCGCTTCGTAAGGGACGCATGGAGCAAATGGTTAACCATGGCACTGGCTGGATTCGCCTTGATTACAAAGTTCCATCACGTGGACTTATTGGTTTCCGTACTGAGTTCTTAACTGAAACTCGCGGAACAGGTTTGCTACACCACGTCTTTGACGGTTATGAAGCTTGGCACGGCGATATCCGCACACGTGGAACTGGATCACTAGTTTCAGATCGCATGGGAGTTGTAACTTCGTATGCACTCTATGGAACACAAGATCGCGGAAGCATCTTCGTGGAACCAGGTGACGAGGTTTATGAGGGAATGGTTATTGGCGAGAACTCTCGCAGCGATGACATGGATGTTAACTGTGTTCGTGAAAAGAAACTTACTAACATGCGTGCTTCAGGTACCGATGAATCAGAGCGTTTGATTCCACCTAAGAAGCTCAACATGGAAGGTGCTTTGGAGTTCTGTCGCGAAGATGAGTGCGTTGAAGTTACCCCGGCCGTTGTTCGAATCCGCAAGGTTGTTCTTGATGGTGACGAGCGCGCCCGCTCAACTGCCCGTGCCAAGAAGGCCAACCAGAACGTTTAGTTTTCTGAGACGCTCTTTCGAAGCCACGGTTCGATCGTTGCTAATTTGAAAGTGCCGGTGTCAAAGAACTTCATCATCGCTGCGTAAATCTCTTTGCTCTGTAAAGTGAAGTGGTAGCCATTGATTCGCAGAAATACATCGGTTGCAGCAAATGCAACGCGCTTATTTCCATCGATAAACGGATGGTTGATTGCAAGGCCCTCAAAGAGTGCAGCTGCAGATTCAATGACATCTTTGTAATATCCCGATTGAGGTCGAGCAACCGCCGACTCCAATGAGCCCATGTCACGAACACCATCACTGCCGCCAAATCTCTTGATGAGCACCATATGCATCGCTAATACATCAGGAAGAGTTAGGTAATTAACTTCAGGCATTACTGGGCGAGCTTTTGATAGAGATCATCGAACTCATCCATGCTTAAACCAAAGGCCTCCATGACATGAGTACGCGGGCGTTCATTTTGATGGCGCTCTAGGTACTCAGTAAGGGCTTCCTCAAGGATTGATTGGAACTGGCGGCCTTCTGACTGAGCCAGATTGCGCACAGCGGCCAGAAGCTCCTCGTCGGCTTGTGAAGAAAACTTTTCACGCTTGGTTGTCATTGGTGCTCCCTCAATATCAAGATATATCTTGATAAATCATGATAGCAGAGTAAGCGGCGCAGAACGTTGGAATTATCGCAAGGGCTGATTTGTCGCATGGGTCGGGCAAGATAACCACTGTGAGTACCAACAGCTTTAACCTTGTGCGCGTAAAGGCCACACACGGTGTTCTGCAATTATCGCCAGAACAAATTGCTGCAGTTGTTCACCGTGGATCGCCATTGGTAGTTCAAGGTGGTCCAGGTACTGGCAAGACAACGGTATTAATTGAAGCGGCTTTATCGCGAATTAACGATGGACAAAACCCTGACACTATTTTGCTGCTGACCTATGGACGCGAACGCGCATCTGAACTTCGCGATGCGATCGCTCTGCGAACAACTAAGACGATGTTTGAGCCTTTGGCGCGCACCTTTCACTCATTAGCATTTTCAATTGTAAAGATGAAGGCACACAGCAGCGATCCTGAACCGATTTTATTGAGTGGGCCTGAACAAGAAAGTTATATCAAAGAGCTTCTGGCTGGCGATATTGCCGATGGTTCTAAGGAGTGGCCGGAGGATTTGCATGCTGCTTTAACCACTAATGGTTTTGCCCGCGAGCTTCGCGATTTAATTCTGCGAGCATCGGAACGTGGAATTGGGCCGACCGAGTTAGAGTCACTTGGAATTTCAGAAGGTGAAAAGTACTGGGCAGCAGCAGCTAAGTTTTGGCAACGTTATATCAACTCAATGGTGATGCGCGAGATCAGTGCCTCCGATGCCAAGATGCGCATCGATCCATCAGAGCTTGTCTCAAGAGCAACGATTCACTTACACAATAATCCAGATGTATTAGCGCAACTTCGCGCGCGCTTTACAACCATAATGGTCGATGAGTTTCAAGAAAGTGATCCGGCACAACGCGCATTACTTGCAACTCTGGCTGGTAGCGATGTAATTATCTGCGCCGATGCCGATAGTGCAGTTGGCCGTTTCCGTGGCGCAGATCCCGACGGTTTATCGGCAGCACTCGACCCATATCGCACACATCAGATTGTCCTAACAACGGACTATCGCAGTGATATGGCGATTTTTGAAGTTGGCCATGCCTATGTGCAGGGTTTTAAAGGAGCGCCGCTGACGCGAAAACGCAGCTGTGGCACTGCTAATTTGGGCTCGGTTGGCGTCCATCGCTTTAGATCAGGGGCTGAAGAAGCCGCCTTTATCGCCCATCAATGTCGCAGTGCGCACTTGCGAGATGGCGTTTCCTATAGTGACATGGCAGTAATTTTACGTAGCCCTGGTGGTACCGCATCGGCGCTGCGCCGTGCATTTTCATACGTAGGCGTTCCTGTTGCCAGTGAACTTCAAGCCCTTGCCGGTAATCCTGCCATCGCACCTTTCTTATTACTTGCCCGCGTTGCGATTAAAGCGCAACCATTGAATCTAGACGCCGCTGAACGATTATTGATGAGCGAGTTTGGAGGCGCTGATTCAATCTCATTGCGCCGAATCCGCCGCGCCATGATTTCTGCCCGTACTGATGGTGATGATCGCTCGGGTACACAGTTGTTACTTGATGCAATTGATAATGGTGACATCACAATCGAAGGCGCCGATTCAATAATTCGAGTACATACTCTGTTAGAAAAAGCCCGCGCAGTTGCTCGTAATAAATCGGCCTTAGCCGATGACCTGTTATGGGCAATTTGGGATAATGCCGTTACCAGTGATAGTCAAAAGCTTGCTAGCGCGTGGCGCACTCAATCACTTCGTCCAGGCGTTCGCGGCGCTGCAGCTGATCGTGACTTAGATGCCATGATGCAGTTGTTTGAAAGTGCTGCGCGATATTCAGAGCGTTTTCCATTATCAGGACCAGCCGCTTTCATCGCCGAAATTGCAACTGAAGATATAGCAGGGGATGTTATAACTGCAAAGGGCGTCCGGCCTGATTTCGTTGAGATCCTAACTGTGCACAGCGCAAAGGGAAGGCAGTGGGATTTAGTTGCAGTTGCTGGATTACAAGAAGGCACGTGGCCAAACTTAAAAACGCGATCATCGTTATTAGGTGCAGAGCGTTTAGTTGAGCGCCAACGTAACCCTGATATTCCCCGAGATCAGTTAGATGTCATAGCGGCAAGTGGCCTCATGCAGGATGAAGAGCGCCTGTTTCATGTGGCCCTAACCCGCGCCAAACACTCACTTTTCATCACTGCAGTACAGCGCGACGATGAAGAACCATCACACTTCTTTGAGACCATCGAAGTCATGGTCAATAAAACCGATCTAGATGAGCCAGTGCTGACTGATGTTCCTCGCCCTATTACTGCTCCTGCACTAGTGGCCGAACTTCGCGCGAACTTACATGGTGACAATGCGGTCGAGGCCGCTGCGCTATTAAAAACTATGAGCACCGAAGGTATCTATCTAGCCGATCCTGACAATTGGATAGGCTCTGTGCCTCTCAGTACAGACCAACCCGTTATCGAAAGCGATAAAGAAGTAGTTGTCTCACCCAGCGGGGCTGAATCATTTGTTGAATGCGGAGTTAAATGGTTCCTTCAAAACAATGGTGGCACAGATGGAGATAGTACTGCGCAGGTTTTAGGTTCGGCGATTCACGCATTTGCGGCGAAGATGGTGCAAGAGCCGGGTACGACTAAAGAGGATTTAGTTGCCAATCTAAAGAGTTCATGGAAGTTGATTGATCCAGAGTCGGGATGGGTCAGTGCATCGCACTTGGAAAACGCAGTAACAATGTTAGGGAAATTCGCTGAGTACCATGCAAAGACAACTCGCACAGTGGTGGATGCAGAAATGCGATTTGATGTGAGTCTTGGTCGAGCGCGAATTCGGGGAAGCATTGATCGCTTAGAGGTTGAAGCCGATGGTTCATTATTTATTATCGATTTCAAGACCGGCGGTAGCCCGATTAGTACTAAAGATGCAAAAGAGAATTTACAGTTAGCTAGTTATCAAGTTGGAATTGCCGAAGGTGGATTTACTCAAGGAACAGTCAGCGCCGGCGCCGAACTTGTTTATTTAGGTACCGATGCAGCGGGTGCAACACTTCGCAAGCAAGATCACATTGATATCGACGCAACGAAAGTAAAACTCAATCAGATCGCCGAAGGCATGGGCGCAGCTACCTTCTTTGCCACTATTAATAAGCGCTGTAAAGGCTGCCCAGTGCGTAAATCCTGCCCAGTTCAAAGCGATGGACGGTCGGTGATTTCATGAGCGTAAATGCCAAGTACTCACCGGAGGAGATCATCGCCAAACTGCAAGCCCACCCAAAGTTTGGCGCCTCGATTACACCGATTACTAAGTTTCAATCGGCGATTATTAGCAGCGATTTAGAACCTGCCGTCGTTATTGCTGGTGCAGGCTCTGGCAAGACCGAGACGATGAGCAATCGTGTTTTATATTTAGTTGCTAACGGTTTTGTTAGCCCAGATCAAATCTTAGGTCTAACTTTTACGCGCAAAGCTGCAGGAGAATTATCAGTACGCATACGCAAACGCCTGCGTCAATTATCGGCGCTACCCGAGTTCAAACACATTACTTCGACTGCAACCTCGGTAACCACGTATCACTCGTATGCAGGCACGTTATTAAGTGAACACGCGATTCGCTGTGGCTTTGATGCCGATGCCGAGCCACTGGGTGAAGCGGCAATCTGGCAGATCGCATCTGAAGTAGTGCGCAACTGGTCTGATGATTCATATCGCAATCAAAGCGCTGTCAGCACTGTTATTAAAGATTTATTAGGGCTTTCAAAGTTAATGATGGAGCACCAAGTAGCCGGCACTGACATTCAAGCAGTTGGCGATCAGATTATTCAAGAGTTAGCACCGCTTGCTGGGGCATCAAATGAAGAAGTCCGTTCGGTACAACGCGCAATGCTTCAACGTAATTCGCTGTTGCCGATGGTCGATGCCTTTTTGCAACGTCGCAGAGCAGCCGGCGAATTCTCATTTGATGACCAGATGTCTCTAGCTGCCGATATTGCTCAAAACTTTACCGATGTTGGCGTATTAGAGCGCGGTAAGTATCGTGTTGTTTTGCTCGATGAGTATCAGGATACGTCCCAGTCGCAGGTACGAATGCTGTCATCGCTCTTTGGTGATGGGCATCCAGTTATGGCCGTAGGAGACCCATCGCAGGCTATTTATACCTGGCGCGGGGCATCGGCCGGCACAATGGCATCGTTCACCACATACTTTCCAAAGCTAGAAACTCAGACTGGCCCAGCTCAATTTACTTTGCCAACAACATTTAGAAACGATGCCATGATCTTGGCTGCGGCAAATCGAATTAGCGAAAAGATTAAATCTGATGGCGGACAACAAGTAGTGCAGCTAGAGGCTCGACCTAATGCAGGCGCAGGTGAGATTGCCTATGGAATCTTTGAAACTATCGATGCCGAAGCTGCAGCAATTGCTGAATACATCAAGGCCAACTGGTCGCCAACATCCGGCAAAACTTCGGCAGTTTTGGTTCGAAAGCGCGCACAAATTACTGCCATTGAGAATGCACTTCGTCTTGAAGGCTTGCCCGTTGAAGTTATTGGCATTGGGGGATTAATCCACGTTCCTGAAGTTGCCGATGTTGTTTCACTTCTAAAGATTATTACCAACCCTGATGCAGGTTCGGCAGTCATGCGTCACTTAACTGGACCACGAATTAATTTAGGACCACGAGACATTGCTGCACTGGGTGCTTTTAGTCGAGATCGTGCAAAGGCACTACATGCTGATTCAAAGACGTTTATCAAAAAGATCGCAGCCGGTAATCCAGATCAACTTGAGGCCGATGATCAATTCGCCGGTTCAATCATCGATGCTCTCGATGAGATTCATTCAGCTAAGAAAGCCAACTTTAGCGATATTGGATATCAACGTTTAGTGCGCTTTGCAGGGGATCTTCGTCGACTGCGTTCGCGCGCGGGTGGGCAGATTAGTGATCTGATCAGTGAGATTGAAAGCTACTTAACGTTGGAGAGTGAGATAACTCTGCGCGATGGCTCTGCAACTGGTCGCAGGCATCTAGATCGCTTCCTGGATGAAGCGGCAAAGTTTGAACGCAGCGGTGGAACAGTTACGGCATTCCTTGATTGGTTAGATGTTGCCGCCGATGCTGAAGGCGGGCTCAAGGCTGGTGCCCCTGAAATACGCAGTGATGTAGTGCAGATTTTGACGGTTCATATGGCTAAAGGCGCCGAGTGGGATGTCGTTGCTGTACCAGGTTTAGCGCAGGGAACTTTCCCGGGTAACAACACAATGGATCCTGATAACTGGTTAAAGAATGAAAAACATATTCCATTTCCTCTGCGCGGAGATGCTAAAGAGTTGCCAGTATTTTCCTTACATGGAGTAACAAAAAATAGTGAAGCCGCAAAGGTGATTAAGGCTTTTGGTGAATCATGTGTCGATAACATCAAGATGCGTGAAGAGATGCGCCTTGCCTATGTTGCCGTGACGCGCGCTAAATCGCATCTCATCTGTACAACCTCGCGTTGGCGAGATGGATCCAAACCAGTTGAACCGAGTGAAATCTTTTACTTAGTAGCCGAAGTTGCAAGTGCGTTAGGTGGTCATATGGTCTCTGATGCACCAGCACCTGAAAGTGATGCAGAGAATCCATCGCTAGAGAGTCCAATGACTGCGATGTGGCCATGTGATCCACTGGGAGATCGCCGAACTGCATTCGATACTGCTATTGAGTTGGTAAAAACTAGCAACACGCATGCATTGGGTGAAACTGAAGTACCTCACATTGCTTCATGGATTCATGATGCACAAGCACTTATTGCCGAACATCACGTGAAAAATAGTGGCTCTATTAATGTGCCATTACCTGCCAGACTTTCAACGTCAACCTTAGTTGCACTCCATGAAGATCGGCAGGAGCTTGCACTGGCTATTCGCAGACCCATGCCGCGCGGACAGGATCAATATTCGCGACGTGGAACCGCTTTTCACTTATGGGTCGAACGTCAATTCACCGACGCCGCAACGTTATTTGGGGATGAGTATTTAGATTATTTAGATCCATTAGAAGATGATTCAAAACTAGAGGATTTAAAGAAGGCATGGCTTTCTAGTGAGTTTGCTGATCGCACACCGGTACGCGTAGAAGTTCCCTTTGAAACCACTATTGCCGGGGTCTTAATCCGAGGTCGAATCGATGCTGTATATGCAACTGCAACAGGCTTTGAGGTCGTTGACTGGAAAACTGGATCACAGAAGTTAGGCGCTTCAGCGGCCGTACAGCTAGCTATGTATCGCTTAGCGTGGGCCAAACTATCTGGCGCAGATATCTCTCATGTCAGTGCAGCTTTTCACTATGTTCCAACATCGGTTACAGATAGACCGGCAGATTTATTTGATGAGGCTGCATTGATCGCGCTGATTCAGCAGATTAACGAAAAACCCTAATCAACTTCGATCTGCAGCGGTAAGTGATCGCTCATCCCCGAATGTGGGTATGGAATATGGACAACATCAGTGGCGTCAAGTTCTTGAGAAAGAAAATAATCTATCTGCACCTTTGGATACCAACTAGGAAAAGTGCGCTGGATAGCTAATGACTGCCACTTAAATCCACCAACGATTCGCACAAAAGGGATATTGAGATCGCCCATAATAAGTATCTTAGATTTATTGGTTACACCCAAAGTATTTGCCCACCGTTTAATCTGTATCAGTTGCCTAATATTGAAAAAAGGAACAAAAGATAGATGTGTATTAATCACTAACCAGCCATTATCTAGAATCGCAGCGATGGCACTTCGTGGATGATCGCGAACATAGAAACGTTTCATCTTTCCATCAACAGGAAAAGTCATTAGCACGCCAACGGGCGATCCCTTCAAATCAAGACGATGCCAAGACAGAACAGGGATCTTTGAAACGATGCCAATTCCATATCCAGCGCCTGCAACCTCGCTCTTTTCGGTAACAATTTTGTTATCGCTTTCATTGGGTTTGCGCCATTTTTCATCGGGTGAGCCCATGAGCGATGGTGCAAATGCCCAATGCGGTGCGCCCATCATGGTTGCCACAGCGCCGACTTGATTGTGATTGCCTGATCGCTCTAGAAAGTAATCGACTTCCTGTAGACCAATAAGGTCGCTTCGTAAGTGCGCCACCTCAGCCTCTAAAAGTGCAAAATTGTCGGCATCTTTATCGGGAGGCATCGCTTCTCCGTGTAACAAATTCCATGATGTTAGGCGCATGGGGCGATGCTAGTAGTCTGAGCAACTTAATGAGCGCTAGAAACCAATCCCTTTCGCCCATCGATCGTGCCAGTCACCTGCGCAGCGATGGCGATGCGTTAGCCCTGCTCTGGAAAACCGCGGCAATTCTGCCTGTTATCGATGGACATATTGGTGCAGGCGATAATGGACTGCGATTTGTCGATGCGCAGATGGTTGAGTTTTTAGCCGCCTCATTTGAAACCGGTGAGCGATATTTCCTAGGTCAAGCACGCGATGGTGGACAAGCATTCTTTGCGTGGCGCACATCATGGATTAATGAACCAGATGATGAGGCTGTGAAATTTAATGGCTTTAAAACCCTGCGCGAGGTTGGATCAGATTTAAGCGAGCTCGAATTAACGTTAGCGATGCATGCAGTGGGTTTGAGCAACTGGCATAAGACACATCCTCGCTGTTCTAGGTGCGGGGCACAGACCGTTGCAGATTTAGGCGGCAGTGTTCGCGTATGTGTTGAAGACTCTTCACAACATCATCCGCGTACAGATCCTGCTGTGATCGTTTTAGTCAAAGACGCCGCCGATCGAATTCTGCTTGGCCACCAACCCATCTGGCCAGAAAAGCGTTTTTCAACGTTTGCCGGTTTTGTAGAACCCGGTGAGTCATTTGAAGAGTGTGTATCGCGTGAAGTCTTTGAAGAGGCCAACGTTTACTGCAATGATATAAATTATTTGGCATCACAAGCATGGCCGTTTCCAGCATCGATCATGATTGCATTTGAAGCGATAACTGATCATCCAGATGATGCTAAGCCAGATGGCAGTGAGATAATTGAAGTTCGGTGGTTTAGCCGTGATGAAATGAAGGCTGCTGTTGCATGTGGCGATTTATTGTTGCCACCAACAATCTCGGTTGCGCGCACAATGATTACGGGTTGGTATACGGCACAAACAGGTTTCACCGTTAATGATCTCAATGGTGGCGAAAGTTGGCGTACATGACCAACGAGATCCGCGCCGAAGAGATTTTGGAAGCCCT
>CAIXPV010000147.1 GCA_903921405.1 uncultured Actinomycetes bacterium | reverse complement strand
TGTGCCCAAGGGCTTCGTTCGCCCTTTGCCTCCATCGCATCTAAATATAAATATGCAGCGGCAACGGCATTAGCAAGTAAGAAAACTCCGCCAGAAACTATCGCTGCAGATACGTGAATAACCAACCACGTTGATTTAAGCGCAGGGACAAGTGGAGCGCTTGGTCGATAGAGAACTGCGACTGCAGTACCTAATGTAAGCAGGACTGCTATCGAAACAAGAAGGCCTAACCATCGCAGATCATATTTACGTAGTGCTACTAAGTAGGCACCTGAAAAAGCCAGAGCTCCTGTAATTGAAAACTCGTACATGTTGCCCCAAGGAACTCGACCTGCAGAAATTCCTCGAGCTATAACTCCAGCAAACAAAAGTAGAAAGCCAAGGATCATCATCGCTGTCGCTATGCGAGCGACTTTTTCAGTTCGCTTGTAGTCAAGTGTCTTGCCTGAAGTTGCCTCTGGAATCTTTACAGCCCAGGCAGTTTCTAATGCGTGTGAAAAAAAGGAGAGTGTGTAAACCGCCATCGATGAGTAAATTAGATAGTTAGATAAGTAAGCCCACGTGCGTGACATCTATTTCTCTCCCTTTACAACGTGCATGAATTCCACTAACTCTTCTTCTAAGCCAGGGGCGGCATTCTTAGCTAATCCTGCAACCTCAACATCTTTTCCAACTCGAATCCAAATTCTGCGGCGCCGCGTGAAAAGAGATGCAAGAAGGCCAAGGATGGAAACAATAGCCCCGAGAAGGGCATAGTTCTTGCCAGAATCTTCAACAATCTGCAGGTTCACCCACTGCACATACCCTTCAAAAGTCAGTGACCCACCTGGATAGTTAAAGCTCTCGCCGGGCTTGAGAGATTTCAAGCCAATCTGCTTCATTGCCGATGTATCGATGCGATAAACAGATTGTGGAGTCCCGGAATCTAGACCAAGATCTCCCGACCAGGCCGATAACAATAAGCGCGGATCTAAAGCTTGTGGAAAGACGCTCATTGCACCGTTGCCTTCACTGCGAGCATATGTTGGAACGAAGGATCCGACAAAGCCAACTTGAGGATCGGCATCAGGAACTTTTATAGCTCCAATAGAACGTAAGTTTCCATCTTGTGGCAAGAATGGAATTGGACCCTGCAGCCCAACATTTCCCTTTGAATCTCGAACCGTCACAACTGGTGAATATCCATTTGCTTGAAGATAGATCTTTGTATTTCCAATAGTTAGTGGTGAGTTAACTTTAATTACTCTCTTTACGCCTTTTGTTAAATCTCCCTGATACAAAGTTATGTTGAGGGTGTAATCCTCTGGTGCATTTGTTTCAACATTGTATTGTGCATCAAATTTATCAACTTTGATAATGAAGTTTGGTAATTTGCCATCTTTAAAGAGCTTTCCATAGGCTAGTGAGTCATAGCTGGTTGGAGTATTAACAAAGCGTTCGCCAACATTGAGAATTGCCTCCCCACGCATTCCAAAGAGTGAAGACAATGAAATTCCAAGCAGAATAAGAATGAGTGCTAAATGAAAGAACAGATTTCCGGTCTCTCGTGAATAACCTTTTTCGGCAGAAATGGATCCATCTTTTTCAATTACCCTGAAATGATTCTTTGCAAACCACGTCCGTGCGGCATCTAACTCGCCACCAATGGCAGGCCAGGAGTTATAGAACTCCATACGATTCAAGTTCTTAGGTGTTGCTGGGGGTAGCGCCCGTGCAGCATGAAAATGTTCGACTGTTCGCGGTAAAACACAGCCAATAAGTGAGATAAATAGAAGTATGTATATAGCGCTAAACCATGGCGATCCATAGACATCAAAGAGTGAAAGTTGATCCAACCATTTAGCCACACCTGGTGAACTCTTGAAATAGGCCGTTACCGCCATCGGATCTTGTGTTCGTTGAGGAATCAGTGATCCTGGAATCGCTGCAACACCTAAAAGCATTAGTAAAATTAAGGCAGTTCGCATACTGGTCAACTGCCTCCATGCGAATCGAAGTAAACCGATACTGCCAAGCTCTGGCATTTGGGTCTCTTGGCTCACTTAAACCACCGGAATAAAATCTGAAATAAGTGCTCGCAGTGAGTTC
>CAIXPV010000146.1 GCA_903921405.1 uncultured Actinomycetes bacterium | reverse complement strand
GATTTATCTATGGCAATGGGCACAGGAACCGATACAGCAATTTCAAGTGCCGATATAACGTTGATGAACTCAGGGCTAGCAAGTGTTATTGATGCATTAAAACTTGCTAAGAAGACCTTAAAAATAATCCGTTTGAATATGGGCTGGGCGCTTATCTATAACGTCATTGGGATTCCTATTGCAGCGCTGGGTCTTTTACAGCCAATTTATGCCGCCGCCGCCATGGCCATGTCTTCGGTATTCGTCGTCACTAACTCACTGCGTATTAAGTAGGTAAGAATCTAAAACCGACGCTTGAAATCACCTTAATTTAGGATTTCGGCGCTTACCGGTTTTAGATTCTTAACTCACGAATCTCCGAGGATTGATATGAACGCCGATCTATCGGGGCTATAAAAAATCTCGCTCGTGGGTTATCCACGGCGAGATTCTTCATACATTCTTACTAGTAGCGGGGGCAGGATTTGAACCTACGACCTCTGGGTTATGAGCCCAGCGAGCTACCGAGCTGCTCCACCCCGCGTCGGTAACGGCAATCTTAGGCGTTAGGCAGATAAAGACCAAATCCATGCATAAATCGCATGAATCTGGCCCTCATCGCTCAATCTTTTTACGACAAGAAATCAACTGTCTGTTTAAAACAAGAAATCAACTACATATGAATAGCTCAATCCTTGTTAAAGCAACCTCTACTTATTTCTGCTCTGCGCAGCGATTGCTGCAGCAATAGCAGATTTCAATCGATCTTGTGCTCGGCCATATGCAGTGAAGTCGCCCTTCGCAAGTGCGGCTTGACCATCGGCGAGTGCCTGCTTTGCACTTTGTAATGCGCTAGCAAGTGAAGCGTTAGAAGTTCCAGTAGTTGTTGTTGTAGTACCACCAGATGATGCTGTACCGGAGTTTCCGCCGAATACTTGATCAAGAGCACCCTTTAACGTGTCGTCATAACCAATTTGATCTCCGAAGGAGACTAGAACTTTTTGTAGTAATGGATATGCGGCGCTATTAGAAGTTGCGCGAACATAGACCGGCTGTACATACAGAAGTCCTCCACCAACTGGAAGTGTTAACAAGTTACCAAGAACTACGTCTGAGCCACCTTGGCGCAAAAGAGATAAAGAGTTTGCAACTTCAGGTTTTGCTTCAAAGTTGGATGCAACTTGAGATGGTCCAGCAACGTTTGTGCTTCTTGGTAGTTGCAGAACTGTAATCTTTCCGTAGTTAGGGCCTGCATCTGCATTTACAACTGCAAACGCAGATAAGTTTTCACGACCACCACGTGGAACAAATGGAGTAGTCAATGCGAACTCTGCCTTGCTTTCTCCCGGCATTTGTAGCGTTAGGAAATACGGAGGCTGTGCACTTGCATTGGCGCCAAATGTTGAAGGATCGCGAGGTACGCGCCAGAAGTCTTGGCCGCCATAAAAAGCTGCAGCGGTCTTAACGTGATATGCCGAAAGGATTTCACGTTGCACTCGGAACATATCTTCTGGGTAACGAATATGAGCCATTAAATCCTTGGAGATTTTTGACTTAGGTTTAACAGTGCCAGGAAAGGCTTTACTCCATGTTTTTAATACTGGGTCTTTTGTATCCCACTGATACAAATTGACCGTACCGTCATAGGCATCAACTGTGGCCTTAACTGAGTTACGGATGTAGTTGATAGTTTCATTTCCCTGGGCGGTCACTGACGTGGAATTTGATGTCAGCGCATCTGATGTGGCGCTAGAAAGCGTAGTCTGCTTTGAATATGGGTAGCCGGCACTTGTTGTGTAGGCATCGATGATCCAAAGAATCTTGCCATCGACAAGTGCTGGGTATGGATCTCCATCCAACGTTAGCCACGGAGCGACTTTTGCAACGCGATCACGAGGATTGCGTTCGAAGAGAATCTTCGAGTCTTTGTTAATGAGTGATGACAACAAGATCCGTTGTTCTTGATACTTAAGGGCAAAGACTAACTTGTTGACCAATGAACCAACTGGCACGCCGCCAGTGCCTGAATATGTAACGTTCTTTTGACCGTTAGCAGATGCATCATCTGGGTAATCAAACTCAACTGGTGTATTGGTTTTAACTCCCCCGATAATTGAATAGTCCGGAACATTTTCACCAAAATAAACACGTGGCTCAAATACTCCTAAGCCCTTTGTAGGTGGCAAATCCCCAACGGCAAAAGATGGCTTTCCATCGGCATCGCGCGCATTTCCATAGGCTGCAACAAATCCAAATCCGTGCGTGTACACAAGGTGATCGTTAATCCAGTTACGTGATGGGTTTCCGACAATGTTTAATTCACGAACTGCAACGACCGTATCGCGCTTAACGCCATTAACTGTGTAGCGATCGATATCTAGTGAATCAGGGAAGGAGTAATAAGGCTTGATCTGCTGTAATTGGCGAAAAGTCGCTGCAATGACGTTGGGATCCATCAATCGGATATTGGAAATCGTGGCAGCATCCTTTGACAGCTGCCCGGCTGATGTAGTCAGCGTTGCTTGGTAATCAGTAACCGTTACATCATCTAGCCCATAAGCAGTGCGCGTAGCATCGATATTGCGCTGAATAAACGGAGCTTCCTTAGAAGACTCACTTGGCTTGACTTGGAAAGTTTGAATCGCTCCAGGATAGATTCCGGCGATTAATACAGACGAAATAACTAGAAGCGCGGTTCCTGCTGCTGGAAGTACCCATGAGCGACGAACGATATTTGCAAAGAAAAGAAATGCACACAAAACAGCAATGGCGGCAAGTATTGCCTTGGCTGGTAAGACAGCATTGACATCGGTATAAGTAAGTCCAGTAATCAACTTACTTTCCTTGAGTGCAAGATGGTAACGATCAAACCAGTAAGCAACTGCCTTCAGTAGCACTACGGCGCCTAACAAAACTGAGAGCTGAACACGGGCAGCAACTGTGGTGCGATCTTCTTGGACTTGCAGACGAATTCCACCATAAAGGTAATGCACGATAGCTGAAGCGATAATTGCTAGAACAATTGTTGAGATAGCCCATGAAATCAGTGTCTGCCAAAATGGAAGTCGGAAGGCAAAGAATGAGATATCCATATTGAACTGAGGGTCTTTGATTCCGAACTCTGTTGAGTTTTTAAACTGCAACCACGTTGACCACAGCATTGATCCTGATGTACCCGCAAAATAGAAAAGTCCAACACTTAGCGCAATAACAATCCATCGTTTAATTGGCTCAATCTGTGCGCGGTAGCGTTCTAAATTATCTGCCTCAATAGTCATTGGAACGTATAGAGGGCGGCGCTTGTAGGCAATTCTGATATTGATCAAAACGAGTGCGGAGGTGAGTAATCCAGTGGTGATGAATAGTTCGATCTTGGTCATCAAGATGGTGGACCAGACAGATGTGAAGCTGACTGATTTAAACCAGAGCCAATCTGCATAGAAGCCACTCATTGAAACAAGGACGGTGCCAAGCACAACCAGAATTCCGATAGTTATAGGAAGAACTCCGCGTGGGCGCTTGAATTTGAACTGGGGGTTTACGTTACTCATCATGCTCATACGCTAGCGCACCCGGAAGAGGCCTTCTATCGGTAGGTACCGGCACTACTAGAGGGCGATTAGCAGCCGGTCAATGGCCGTGGCCAGCAGGGCATTGTTATGTCAGATATTCGCAGACGCGATATTTATGTGTTTGCCGCCGGCCTGTCTCTACTTACTGAGCGCTTCTACGGCTTCGGCCAGGTTGGAAATAATAATTATTTCCAACCCTTTAGGGGCGGGAGTTATCTCCCTGGCATTTCCGGCAGGTGCTAGAAATATCTGTGCGCCAGCACGGTGAGCAGCCACAATTTTTTCGTTAATTCCACCAATGGGTCCAACTTGGCCATCAGCCGAGATCGTTCCGGTGCCAGATACATGACGACCATGCAATAAGTCACGTGGGGTAAGAAGTTCAATGACGCCCAGCGCAAAGATCATGCCTCCGCTTGGGCCTCCAGTTCGCTTTACATCAAAGGCGATATGTCCCGAATTAAGTTGATCTGCACTCACGTCTAACTCTGGATGTTTGGCTAGGTAAGTAAAGGCAGCAGAGATCGCTTTGCTTTGCGAACTTGTCATATCGACTGCTGCTTTTTTCTTCTCTTCCTGTGCAGTTGTACCAGCTGGATAAATAGCTGAACGCGGGTATACGGCTTCATCGCTTCGAATCCACGAATAAATAATCTCTGGGCCGATAATCCAGGTATTTGGATTTGTCACTCTGATGGACATCAGATCTAGTCGTCCGGTTGCGGGGAAAGATTTTTGGCTTTTTACAGTCAGAATATTGTCGAAGATATTTTGAGCATTTCCCGGCATAACAATTGCAAATGGAAGTGGTGCAACAAGTGCGGCGCCAAAGAAAATTGTGAGTATGACTACAACGAATCGGGGAAGCGGTGAATAGCGCACGATAGAGAAGCTTTAGGAGTGCAGCTCAGGATTGACTTCAGATGGCTTGGCAATGGGCGGATTAAGAGCGGCATTGACATCGCGAGCCTGTGAATCACGCAGTGAATCCTGAAAACGCTGGAACTGGCCTACCGAGCGTTGAGTCTCTTGCTGAAACTTGCCTTGAAACTTAGAGACCCACAAGACGTATCCAAGTGCACCAATCAGGCCCATGGCAGGGACTACCCACCAAATAAGGGCGGTTGCGGCGGTGGACATGAGGTGAGCCTACCGTGCGCCAGGCTTACATGCATTGCGCAGGATTTAGGTAGGTAGTCGAGAGAAAGTCATATTCCTACTGACAGTGGCACAAGCTGTCTGGGAAAGAATTGTGAATAAAAGAGGGAAGAAATCCAGTCGCTTACTGGTTACAAGACTGGGAGGATTAATACATGACACCGTTTGGTTTTACACCAGAAGATGCAGATGATGCTGGAAAAAATAATGGCGAGGAGTCTGCAGAGTTTAAAGCCATGATGGCGCAGATGGCAGCTATGCAGGCACAGATTCAATCGCAGTTTGCCAGCATGGGAATTAATCCTGCAGGTTTTTCTACTAGCACAGAGGTCCTTCCCAAAAGTATTGTCCGAGATACTGCAAAGAAATTTGTCACGACAAAAGGTTCAGCTCCTATTGGTGCCAATGATGTTGCCAAAGTTCAGGAAGCGTTTTCAATCGCCGAACTGTGGCTAGATGAAGCGACATATTTTCCGCGTTCGAGCGAGCAGGGAAATACCGTACTTGCGCGAACCGATTGGGTAGATACAACTTTGTCAGGCTGGCAGAGTTTGGTTGAGCCATTAGCACTTGGATTATCAACTGCAATCGCCGAACTGCTTAAGAACTCAGCTGCTCCAGACTCGGAAGATTCACAGACTCAACTACCTATGCCGGTAGAGATGATTTCAGCTGTATTAGGTTCATTTATTGGCTCACTGCTTGCAACACAGTTGGGACAATCAGTTGGAAGTTTGGCGGGCTCAGTAACTGGAATTTACGATGTGGGTTTACCTCTGCAAGATCAGGCTTATCCAGCGCTCGTTTCACAAAATATTGATGAGTGGGGCAACGAATTAGATATTCCTATGGATGAAGTGCGAATCTTCCATGCTTTGCGCGAAAGTGCAGGAGCGCGTTTATTTGCGCATAACCCTTGGCTGGTTGCATACATTCGCGGTGCTGTTTCAGAGTACGGAAAAGGTATCCGCATAGATATCGAAGCGATTCAACGTCAAGCGCAGGAAGCCTTTGAAGCTGCATCTGCATCAGAAAATGGATTTGATCCAACTAATCCTGAAAGTTTTGCTGTCGCTTTAAATAGCGGAATCTTTACACCGGAAGAGACTCCCTCTCAACGTGAGGCCTTAACAAAACTTGAGACCGTTCTGGCATTAGTTGATGGATGGAATGAAGTAATAGTTATGCGCGCCGCCGGAGATCGGCTTCCAAATATTTCAGCTTTGCAGGAAACGTTACGCCGCCGACGTGCAACATCTGCACCTACTCAACAACTTTTCGCAAATCTCTTTGGACTTGAAGTCTCACCGCGACTTGCGCGCGAGGCAGCTGGTTTTTGGAGCGCAGTGAGTGAGTTACGAGATGTACAAAGTCGAGATCAAATATGGAGTGGAATCTTGCCGAGTGCAGAAGATTTATTAACACCAGAGGCTTACTTGGGAAGTATCGAAATTCCAGACGATCTTTCTTCTCTCTAAATTCCAGACGATTTATCTTCTCTCTAAATTTCAGACGATCTTTCTTCTCGCTAAACCCTTAGTGTGCGAGCGCCCATGTAGTAGAAATTCAGAAGCGAGTGGGCAAAGAAAAGCGAACTCCCCGGGCGCTCATTCTGTATCAGCCTTCCCCTTGCTGATAAAGAACGGTTATCCGAGGAGTTCGTGGTTGTAACGTAATTCTTATTTGCCTGAGAATCAACTGAACTGCGGATTGACAAATCACTTTTTTCTCGTGTAATGGGATTTTATTAGGCGAGATTTTCTACCCTCATTGTGTGGCAATTCGTCGAATCCCCTGAGCTGTTTTTGGCTCATTGTGCGTTCATGAAAAATCTCTCAACACGGGGTTGAGGTTTGCTCCAAAACCTTTGCTTGCAGATACGGTCAGATTATGGATAGCACCCAGAGATCGGCAGATTCTGGTTTCGGCTCTGATTTAGATCGAGATGCTACGTTGCCAGGCATAAGCGAGGGCGAGATCGTTGTAATCCGATCTAAGCGGCGCACAAAAAATGTATCTGCCTATCGAGCCGGTGGCAGAATCATCGTCTCGATTCCTGCGAGGATGAGCAAGGCCGATGAACGGGCCATGGTGCCTGAAATGGTCGCCAAGATCCGCGCCCAAGAGGCGGCAGTGACTATGAGTGAGACAGCCTTAGCCGAGCGAATCGGACAGCTATTACAGGAGTT
>CAIXPV010000145.1 GCA_903921405.1 uncultured Actinomycetes bacterium | reverse complement strand
TACGTGAGAAAACCTCCAAGCTGTAAAGGGTTTCACCCAAAACATAGACCGTCAGATCAAATAGGGATACGAAGAAGCATTGAATTACCGCTACTCGTAAGCCGTAAGTTCCATTGAGGCCCACAAAAAGATATGGAACGGTGAAGAGCACAACTGGCACCACGCGCAACCTTTGCTCCAATAATGAAATATGCGCCAAGGCCGCGAATGAAATCTTGGGTGTCGTAACTGCATTTGCCTGCCAAAGTTCGGCACTTGCTGGTCGTAAATCGTCATTAATGAGATTCTGAATTCTGGCAGCCTCAAGGCTGTAGTCACTCAAAACGCCTGGTCTATTAAGTAGGTTTTGAATATCACTTGCTAGGTTGGATGTTATGAACTGTAATCGGGCTATTAGCTCTTCTGCGCTTGATTCGCCTTTAGGCAAGAGGTTCTGGCGCTCATGAGTCTCTCGCTCTTTGCGCATGGCCTTTGCGAAAAGACTCTGAAACTCGCGTTGATAGCTCCGTCTTGATTCAATAAATATTGCAAGAACAATGAACCACTGCGGGAGGGCGATGGCCGAGTTAAAGATTTTATAGGCATTGCTTACAGTTAGTTCTAAGTCGAATGTGTTGGTACAGACAGTGATTGCAATGCCTCGTATCGCCCCAAGAATAATCAAGGTGATTAAATCCACTCGCCAATTGCTAAAGCGTATTGACGTGCTAATGGCTATGGAAATAAATGGCGCAATCGCAGCATGTGCGGTTAGTGCAACCAAAGCCCAGATAAAAATGTCTTTCAAGCCAGTCAGAGTATGATCTGCAGCTAGTACCAGCACAATCATGTCAATTGGTATGGCTAAGAGATATATACGCCAAGATATCCAAGAAGTTCTTTTCATTTAGAGACCTTGGCCTTTATTTTCAAAATAGGCGCGAACAATCTGCACTCTTTGATTCGTGTCAGCTGATTTAGGAATGCCTAAGTGTTTAGAGATCCGTGAAATTGATTTATCAATGGCTTGTTCAGATACGCCTCTAGATCGAGCAATTTCCGTGGTGCTCAATCCTTCTGCAATCTCTTTCATAATTGCAATTTGAAGTGTTGACATCGCCGCTAGCGGCCCACTTCGTGTCCAAGGCAACGAACGCTTTGCTAAAGGCTTGAGCATTGCCAATGAAATCTGCGTAGCTATCATTAAAGTTGAGTTCATTTCCATTTTATTTAAGTAGATCGCGCCTTCTGGCAAACTTGGCAGATTAGATTCAATTAATCGCGGATCCTTGTAGGTTGTTAAGAAAACCACCCCGATTTTCGGATTTCTACTTCTGAGAGCAACAGCTACATCAATTCCAGTTGGCCCGATTCCTAAATCTAGATCTAGGACTGCAACCTGCGGATCAAAATCTTTTTGTGCCGCTAAAGCCTCACTTGCCGTTCCAACCCGCGCCCGCACATCAAAGCCCTGGTGGGCGAGGGCATCCCCCAGAGTTGCACGGGTGAAGGCATCGTCCTCAACCAGAATCAGACGTACGTTTTTCACTTAGCAATACTGTCAGCAAGCAGAGACTCAGAGAAGGAAATCACAAAAATAAGTTGGATTTAGGTTGTATTCCCCAACCCCATACGGTTGTTTCGCCCAACTTATAAATACTCTTTAGGTGGCTAACCCCTCACTATTGGTACACCGAGATCAGAAATGGGGGCAGTGCGATGCATTTACTACGAAATACACGCTTAACTCTCGCGATTTTCGTTGCTTCATCGCTGATTGCACTCACCTCTATTGGAATTGCTTATGCATCTGAAATATCCGGCACCAAGGGGCCGATTGGAACAACTGGGAAAACAATTAAGGGAGTTGCAGGACCTGTAACTGGCACTTCACCTACAAAATTGAAATCCGACATCATTGTTATAAATGCACCAATAAAAAAAGTTACTGGAAAATCTGGCGCGCAAGGTTTGCAAGGCTTAACTGGTGAGCAAGGTTCGCAAGGAGCTCCGGGCTCAGAGGGATTGGAAGGTCAAGAAGGAATGGTGGGGCCCCAAGGCCCAGAAGGCTTACAGGGAGTGCAAGGTATTCAAGG
>CAIXPV010000144.1 GCA_903921405.1 uncultured Actinomycetes bacterium | reverse complement strand
TTTCACCAGTTGAATATGGTGGGAAGTTGTAGTTGTGCATGTAACGCTTGTGATTTTCTGGATTGAGAGTATCTAGTTGCTGTTCCATCTTGAGCATGTTCAGAGTTGTGATTCCAAGAATCTGAGTCTCTCCACGTTCAAAGATTGCAGAACCGTGAACGCGAGGAATAACTTCTACCTCAGCAGATAGCGGACGAATGTCGCGCAATCCACGTCCATCGATACGAATCTTGTCGCGTAGTACACGCTGACGAACTAGCTTCTTAGTAAGTGAACGGAATGCTGCTGGCACTTCCTTTTCACGTCCTTCAAACATTGCAGATACTGATTCCTTTACAGAAGCGCTGATCTCATCGATCTTAGTTTCGCGCTCTTGCTTACCTGAAATAGTCAGTGCCTTTGCAAGATCATCCTTACCAGCTTTTTCAACTGCTGCGAATACATCATCTTGGTAATCCAAGAAGACTGGGAATTCTGCAGTTGGCTTAGCGGCAACCTTTGCAAGCTTTGACTGCGCTTCGCAAAGAATCTTGATAAATGGCTTTGCTGCATCAAGGCCTTGTGCAACAACTTCCTCTGTAGGAGTTGGTTGTCCGCCCTTGATGAGTTCGATTGTCTTTGCAGTTGCTTCTGCTTCAACCATCATGATTGCAACATCGTCAGCAGTTACGCGACCTGCAACAACCATATCGAAAACAGCGTTTTCAACTTGTGAATGGTTTGGGAATGCAACCCATTGTCCATCAATCAATGCAACGCGAACGCCACCGATTGGACCAGAAAATGGCAATCCTGCTAATTGTGTTGACATAGATGCGGCATTGATTGCAATGACGTCATACATGTGATCTGGGTCGAGTGCCATAACAGTTACGACAATCTGTACTTCGTTTCGAAGTCCCTTAACGAATGATGGACGCAACGGACGGTCGATCAAACGACATGTCAAAATTGCATCTTCTGATGGACGACCTTCACGACGGAAGAATGATCCTGGAATACGACCAACTGCATACATCTTCTCTTCAACATCAACTGTTAAAGGAAAGAAATCAAATTGATCCTTTGGTGTCTTTGATGCAGTAGTTGCTGAGAAAATCATTGTCTGATCATCTAGAAATACTGCTGCAGCTCCAGCTGCTTGACGCGCTAGGCGTCCTGTTTCAAAACGAATCTCTCGTTTTCCGAACTTTCCGTTATCAATTACTGCAACGGCTGATTGAACCTCTTGACCCTCCATGGGTCCTCCTTTGTCTCGACTACCCACATCGAGAGAAAAACAATGAATCTCCGATCGAAGTTCACGCACGCACTTATATAAAGGCTCTTGCGGAAACCACTACCGAGGACCATTGATCCTCTAGTGGGTAGGTATTGCTTTATTTAGCGGCGAATACCGAGCTTTTCGATAATCGCACGGTAGCGATTGATATCTGTCTTTGCGAGATACTGAAGAATTCGACGACGACGTCCAACTAGTAACAAAAGTCCACGACGGTTGTGGTGGTCATGTGGGTTGGTCTTTAAGTGTGTAGTGATCTCTTCAATGCGCTTGGATAGCAAAGCGACCTGTGTCTCAGGACTTCCCGTATCAGTAGGAGTCGAGCCGTACTGTGCGACGATTGCCTTTGTTGCCTCTGGTGATAGTGCCATTTCGTAGTGCTCCTATTTTTCTGATGATCACGGGGTTTTCCGGTGTACCTCACGGAAAATCGCTTTCTCGTTGGATGCATAGGCTACCAGCGAGCCTGTGGATACGTGAAATCGAGCTTAGAGCTCGGTTAATTCACGGGCTTTTGCGCAGTCTTTAGCCATTTGAACCAGAAGCGGCTCTAAACCATCAAATGTCAACGTATCTCGAAGGCGCCAACCAAACTCAATAGTTGCCCGTTTGGAATACAGATCGAGATCGGTTTGGTCCAGTGCATAGGCCTCGACTTGGCGCCCGCGAACACCGGCAAAAGTTGGATTCGTGCCGATCGAAATCGCTGCTGGCCAACGATCGATTCCAACCGTTAACCATCCTGCATAAATCCCATCAGATGGAATGCTTTGATGATCTAGATCTCCAAGATTAGCTGTGGGGTAGCCGATTTCACGTCCACGTTTTTCACCGTGAACAACGATTCCATCTAGGCGGTGCGGACGGGTTAAGAGTTCACGGGCTTTTTCGACATCGCCGCTGGCAATCAGTTTTCTAATTCGAGTCGAAGAAACTATCTCTGCATCATTAGGTGTTAAATCAAGTGCGATAGTTTCAAACTCGGTGTGTGCGGCAAGTGTCGTCACATTTCCAGCGGCTTTATAGCCATATGTAAAGTTCTTACCAACAACTACTTTTGTTGCTCCCAATTGATCAATCAGAATCTTTTTTACAAAATCCTCTGGGCTCATGGTTGCAAACTCTGGAGTAAATTTAATGACAGCTACTTGGTCGGCGTTATGAATCTTTAACAGTTCGATCCGATCCGTTAATATTGTGAGAAGCGCCGGGGCGCGATCTGGAGCAAAGATAGATGCTGGATGTGGGTCAAAAGTAAGAGCAATAACTTTTTCATCTCCAGCAAGGGCTTTAGCTCGCGCAAGTACATCTTGATGTCCTTTGTGGACACCATCGAAGACTCCGATAACAACGACGCTCATAAGTTCATTATTCACTAATTAGTTGGCCGCAGCGAACACGGCGATTGGCTTGGCAGCGCCATCTTTATTGGCGAGCAGGGCTATTAGTTGGTTATCTGCACTCAGAGCTGCATAAATCTCATCCGATGGATTGGGCGAGAGTGGGCGACCGAAAGAGAGCTCTTGGCGCTCATCTAGGGCTAAGTCACGGACTTTAAAAGTTGCACGGGCAACATCGGCTAAAGCTAATGTAGAAAACTCTCCACTTTTTAACTGCGCCAACGAAACTGCCCTATCTAATCCAAAGCCAGCGACTCGGCTGCGGCGCAGTGATGAGAGATGACCACCAACATTGAGCGCGTTTCCACAATCGCGTGCTATTGAACGGATGTACGTTCCCGCAGAGCAGGTGACTTCTATATCGACTTCAACCGTCGCAACTAAATGACGAATCTCCAGAATATCTAACTGACTGATCGTAATTTCTCGAGCGGCAAGTTCGACCACTTCTCCAGCTCGCACTCGGTCGTACGCGCGCTCACCGTCAACTTTAACTGCTGAGACCGAACTAGGTCGCTGCATAATTGTTCCGCGCATCTTTGCTAACTCAACTTCAATCTGTGTATCCGTTATCCCCGAAACATCACCATGCGAAATAATCTCGCCTTCCTTGTCATCGGTAACTGTCGCAACACCTAAGACCATTGTTGCTTGATACGTCTTATCGCCATCGGTGATGTATTGCAGTAAACGTGTGCCGTTATTAAAACCCAATACCAATATTCCAGTAGCCATCGGATCTAATGTGCCAGCATGACCAACTTTTCGCGTTCCTAGTGCTCGGCGAGCAATGGCCACAACATCGTGGCTTGTCATTCCTGGCTCTTTATCGACAACCAGAAATCCGTGCTCGATGATTACTCCGACTCGACTATGCGCGGGGCTTTATAAGGATCTTCTCCCCCGGCATATGTTGCATTCTTACGAAGTTCGGCAACGTGGGCATCTTGTTCATGAACTTTTTCAAGCAATGAATCAAGTGCTTTGGCACTCTCTGGAAGGCCATCTTCAAAAAATGCCAGCGTGGGAGTAATTCGTAATCCGAGTTCGCGACCCAGCGCAGAACGAATAGCTCCCTTTGCACTCTCCAAAGCCGCCGCCGTTGATGCGCGCTGATCGAGGTCTCCCAGCACGGTATAGAAAACAGAGGCTTGCTGCAGATCACCAGTTACGCGTGCATCAGTAATAGTGACAAAGCCAAGACGCGGATCTTTGATCTTTGTCTCAAGCAGTTGTGCCACTACCACTTTAATGCGGTCGGCTACTTTTAAGGTGCGATGTGATGGGCTCATTTTTATGCTCGCTTTTTCTCGCGCATCTCAAATACCTGAATAGTGTCGCCGACGGCGATCTCCTTCATGTTGCCAACACCAATACCGCACTCGAAGCCCTCTTTAACCTCAGTGGCATCATCTTTGAAGCGCTTGAGTGAATCGATGGTCAGGTTATCGACAAGAATCTGATCGCCACGCACAATGCGCGCCTTTGCATTTCGACGGATGATTCCATCTTTGACAATAGATCCTGCGATATTTCCAGCCTTAGAAGATTTGAAGATCTCGCGAACTTCAGCGTTACCCAAGACGACCTCTTCGTAGATTGGCTTCAGTAAGCCCTTCAATGAAAGCTCAATCTCATCGATTGCTTGATAAATGACTGAGTAGAAGCGAACTTCAACGCCTTCTTGATCGGCAAATATTGCAGTTTGTGGCTCAGGCTTGACGTTAAAGCCGATAACCACTGCAGTTGAGGCCGAAGCCAATGTGATATCGCTCTTAGTGATTGCACCAACGCCACGGTGAATAACGCGAAGATCAACTTCTGCGCCAACATCGAGCTGCATCAGCGCTTCTTCAAGTGCCTCTACCGAACCACTCACGTCACCCTTGAGAATCAAGTTCAAAGTAGAGATCTTGGACTGCTCCATGAAGTCTTCCAATGAAACCTTCTTACGTGCCTTCGCCAATTGAGCGTTACGTTCAGCGGCCTGACGCTTTTCAGCGATCTGACGCGCAGTTCGATCCTCATCAGCAACTAGGAATGTATCGCCAGCACTTGGTACCGATGTGAAACCAAGTACCTGAACTGGACGAGATGGACCAGCGGTTTCAACGTTATCGCCATTTTCATCCAACATCGCACGTACGCGACCGAAGGATCCACCGGCAACTATTGCATCACCGATCTTTAACGTTCCGCGTTGAACAAGAACTGTTGTTACAGGACCACGACCACGATCGAGGTGCGCCTCAATAGCAACACCGCGAGCACTGTCATCGGCAACTGCGCGAAGATCAATTGCAGCATCTGCAGTAAGCAGAATCGATTCAATTAAATCATCCACGCCTTGACCAGTTTTTGCAGAGACGTTTACGAAGATTGTTTCTCCGCCGTACTCTTCAGCGATTAAGTTGTACTCAGTTAACTGTTGACGGACCTTGTCGGCATTAGCGCCTTCTTTATCCATCTTGTTAACTGCAACAACGATTGGAACATCGGCAGCTTGAGCATGGTTTAACGCCTCGATTGTCTGAGGCATGATGCCATCATCTGCAGCAACTACAAGTACCGCAATATCAGTGACCTTGGCACCACGAGCACGCATAGCTGTAAATGCTTCGTGACCAGGTGTATCAATAAATGTAATCGCACGGTTTGTACCGTTGTGATCATGGTGAATTTGATATGCGCCAATGTGCTGTGTAATTCCACCGGCTTCAGATTTCATAACCTCGCTCTTGCGAATTGCATCAAGAAGCGAAGTTTTACCGTGGTCAACGTGACCCATAACCGTTACAACTGGTGGACGCGCCACGAGTAATTCAGGGTCAAGGGCAGCTAACTCATCAGCTAAATCAATATCGAAGCCTTGTAGAAGTTCGCGATCCTCATCTTCAGGGCTAACGATTTGAATCTCATAACCAAGTTGCACGCCGAGAATTTCAAAAGTATCCGCGTCAACTGATTGAGTTGCCGTAACCATTTCACCTAAGTGAAAGAGCGCAGCAACTAGCGCTGCTGGATCTGCACCAATCTTGTCGGCGAAGTCAGCTAAGGATGAGCCACGACGCATACGGATAGGAGTCTTTCCATCACCGTGCGGAACAACTGCGCCACCAAGTTGTGGTGCCTGCATATTGTCGAACTCATCGCGAAGTGCTTTACGCGACTTAGCTTTGCGACCTGACTTCTTGCTAGCGTTCTTACCAAATGCTCCGCCAGCTCCGCCGCGTTGTGGTGGACGACCGCCGCCTGGACGAGTTGGTGCGCCTCCTGGTGCAGCTGCTGGGCCATTGCTTTTATATGGTGAACCTGGTGTTGGTGCACCGCCTGCGCGTGGAGGAAAACCCGCACCTGCTGGTGGACGAGATCCTGGTGGACGTGCAGCAAAACCTGGACGTACTGAACCTGGACGCGGCCCGCTCATTCCTGGACGTGGTGCACCAGGTGGTCGTTGAGGTGGACGTGGAACTGCGCCACCAGTTGAAAATGGATTATTTCCTGGACGCGGCGGGCGAGGAACTGCGCCACCGGTTGAAAATGGATTGTTTCCTGGACGCGGTGCAGGCTTTGGTGCTTCAGCAGATGGTGCATCTTCCTGCGCACGAATAACCTCGGCTTTGTGTTGCAACTCTGCTTTATGTGCTTCAGCGCGAATTGCTTCAGCTTTGATCGCTTCTAGATCAACACCTAACTCGGCGGCAAGAGATGCGGCCTGTTCAGCACTTACTTCCGGCTTTGCTGCTGCGGCCTTCTTTGCAGCGGCTTTTTTAACCGGCTTCTTCTCTTCGGCTGGCTTAGCATCGGGAAACATTTCGATGAGCTTGCGCACAACTGGCGCTTCTACTGTCGATGATGCCGATTTTACAAACTCACCCATATCTTGGAGCTTTGCAAGAACTTCCTTGCTCTCCATACCGAGTTGTTTTGCTAACTCGTGTACGCGGACCTTTGACACATTTTCCCCTGTCTTGGCCCGCAATGTTTTTCACATGCAAGCCCTAGTTGTACGACCTCATAGTTCTAGCGAGCTCATGTGAGTTTCATATCTTTCATATCCATTCATTAAAAGTGCAGGGGCTCATCGTATCCAATGATGGGCCGGTTCACATAATGGGGTTATCGGGATGAATATCGATGCGCCAGCCAGTCAGACGTGCGGCCAAGCGTGCATTTTGTCCATCTTTACCGATTGCCAGCGATAATTGATAATCGGGAACTATCACTTTGGCCGAGCGTGAGGTCAGATCGACGATTTCAACCGATGTTACCTTGGCCGGTGCAAGGGCGTGAGCAATAAAGGTGGCAGGATTTTCAGACCAATCCACAATATCGATCTTCTCACCGTGCAGCTCATCCATTACTGCACGCGCACGTGAACCCATGGGTCCAATGAGTGAGCCTTTAGGGCTTACGCCTGCACGATGAGATTTCACTGCAACCTTAGTTCGATGACCCGCCTCACGCGCAACGGCCATGATTTCAACGATTCGATCATTGATCTCTGGAACTTCAAATGCAAATAACTGCTTAACAAGTGCTGGGTGGCTGCGAGACAACATAATCTCTGGACCCTTTAATCCCTGCTTTACTTCAACGACGAAACACTTGATGCGATCACCGTGGTTGTAGACCTCACCCGGCACTTGCTCCTGAGGAGGGATGCGTCCTTCAGTGCGACCCAAGTTAACGTTGATCATCTTCGGATCGCGACCTTGTTGAACCACACCAGAGATTACATCGCCAACGTTGCCAGTGAACTCTCCGACGATTGAAGCATCATTTGTCTCGCGCATCTTTAACTTAATAATTTGTCGCGCCGTTGAAGTGGCCACTCGTGAGAAACCATCAGGCATATCTGCCTCATCACCAACTTTTTCACCAAGTTCGTTGAACTGTGGAATCAAGATTTGGATCTCGCCAGTTTCGCGATCTAGATGCGCACGGGCATGGCGCTTAGCTTCATCGGTTTGGTTGTATGCCGTTAGGACACCGATCTCTATAGCTTGAATTAACTGCTCTAGCGGAATCCCTTTTTCAGTTGTTAGCGCAAGCAACGCGCTCATCTCTACATGCATTTATTCTTCATCCTTACGGTTGAATTCGACTTCAGCATGGGCCTTTTTAATATCGGCCAATACAATCACGTGCGTCTTCATTCTGCCCTTAATATTTTCAACAAAGGTTGCATCATCCTCGCGAAGTTCAGTTAAGCGCGCAGTCAAAGTGGTTCCATCATTGAAGGTAGATGTGATGATTCGAGTCAGATTCTTCTCCCAGTGGCGGCGCTTAGTAATTGGCCGATCAACACCTGGGGATGTAACTTCTAAAGTAAATGCTCCATCGACCAACGTTGTCTCATCCAGTAGCTCAGAGATTAATCGTGAAACCACGGTGACTTCATCTAAATTTAAAGGTTTTTGGCCATCAACTACGCAAGTAATGATGCGGTGATTGCCTGGGTTTGTTGGGATAACTTCCTCGAGAAAAAACCCTGCCTCTTCAACTGCAGGTGTAAGAAGTTCAGTCAGTGAATCTTTTAATGTCATGTGTCGCTACTTTCTTATTAAGTTGTAGTGGTGATTGTAACTAAAAACTTTGGAAAGTTACAATTCCCACCTTAATAATCAGGGCCACGGTCACAAGTAGAAAAACCTTACGTATAAGCGTTGACCCACCCTTTATTGCCAGGCGAGATCCAACAACTGCGCCACATATATTGGCCGCACCAAGTGCTAAACCGATCTGCCAAATAATGGCGCCATGAAAGCCAAATATAAGAAGTGCTCCAACGTTAGTTGCCACATTGACAACTTTGGCAATCGCAGAGGCGCTAATGAATGCATAGCCAAGGGATGCGACAAGTACGAGCATAAGAAATGAACCCGTGCCTGGACCAAAGATTCCATCATAGAAACCGATACCAAGACCTGCAAGAATTGAAATCTGGATCCGACGCTTTGATTGGTGCTTAAGGAGCTCGATCTTTCCCAAATCAGGTTTTAACCACGTGTATAGAGCGACACCAACTAAAAGAACGAGAATTATTGGACGCATGCTCGACGTAGGAATTCTAGAAGCCAGCATCGCCCCTATCGCAGAGCCAATAAATGCCGGAATCGCCATAGCGATAAGAATTGAACGATCGGGTTTAATCTGTCGGCGATACAACGCTGCCGCACTAGTTGTTCCAAAGACTGCCGCTAATTTATTAGTTCCAAGCACTGTGACTGTTTCAGTCTTGGGTAATCCAATCAGAAGCGCGGGAAGCTGAATCAGCCCACCACCACCTGCGATGGAGTCAACAAAGCCGGCAAAAAAAGCCGCTAGTAAAAGAAATACAGCAGTTGTTATCTCAAGATCTAGAAACACGGGTTATTTTAGGAGTTGCATGATTGTTGCAACTGCTTGGCCAAGTGCAACCTCTTGCTTGTCGCCGCTTCTGCGAACACGGACCTCGACGTTTCCATCGGCTAAAGCTTTACCGACTACAACAATAATGGGATTGCCGATTAACTCGGCATCTTTGAACTTCACTCCGGCGCTGGCATCACGGCGATCATCGAGCATTACTGTTATTCCTGCGGCCTCTAAATCTTGACCTAATGTGAGTGCGGTATCAAAAGGTAAATCCTCTTTGCCGGTTGCAACAATATGCACCTTGGCCGGTGCAATTTCAACTGGCCAGTTAAGTCCAATCGCATCACTTGTCTGTTCTGCGATTGCAGCTACTGCTCGCGAAACGCCGATCCCATAAGAGCCCATTGTGACAACTTGTGACTTTCCATTGTTATCTAAGACAGTGAGATCCAGCGCCTTGGCATATTTTCGGCCTAACTGAAAGATATGGCCTATCTCAATCGCGCGATCGATAATGACCTCGGTATTGCATTCAGGGCAAGCATCCCCTGCGCGAACTTCAGCTGCTTCAATGTAGGCATCTGGAGTGAAGTCGCGACCATTAAGGACAAAGCGTGCGTGGCGATCTTTTTTATTTGCACCGCTTATCCATGAAGTTCCAGGTGCAACGCGAGGATCTGCATACACAGTGATGCCAGACTTGGCTGCATCCTGTGGGCCGATATATCCCTTCACTAAACCTGGATGCTTTGCAAAATCTGCCTCTTCAAAAACGCGAAGCTCGTGCACTCCGCCTAAATTCTCTTGCAGTCGTTTGAGATCAACTTCACGATCTCCAGGCACCAAAACCGCAATTGGTTTGCCGTCGGCAACTAACATAATATTTTTCAAAGTGTCGGAAGCGGTAAATCCCCCACCAAATTTCTCATTCATGACTGCAACAAGTGAATCAATAGTTGGCGTATTAGGTGTATCTAACTCTTCAAGTGCAGGTACTCCAGTTGGATCACCGGCGGCGACTTTAGTCACCATCGCTTCAACGTTTGCCGCGTATCCACATGAAGGACATAAAACATATGTATCTTCGCCAGTATCACAAGGGGCTAAGAACTCTTCAGATTTTGAACCACCCATTGCACCTGAAACGGCCTTAACAATGTTGTACTTCATGCCTAGGCGATCAAAACAACTGATGTATGCATCACGGTGTCTTTGGTAAGAAAGATCAAGACCTGCATCATCGATATCAAATGAGTATGAATCCTTCATAACGAACTCACGTCCGCGAATAATTCCACTGCGTGGTCGTGCTTCGTCTCGATACTTTGTTTGTATCTGATAAATCGATAGAGGTAGATCTTTATACGATGAGTATTCGCTCTTGACCATCAAGGTAAACATCTCTTCGTGGGTTGGTCCTAAAAGATAATCTCCACCCTTGCGATCTTGAAGGCGAAAAAGCGATGGGCCGTACTCTTCCCAGCGATTAGTTGTCTCATATGCCTCACGCGGCAATAACGCTGGAAAATGCACTTCCTGAAAACCTGCGGCATCCATCTCTTGGCGGACGACATTTTCGATGTTGCGAAGGGTAATAACACCAAGCGGAAGCCACGAATAGATACCTGCGGCGATTCGTCGAATGTATCCGGCGCGCACAAGCAAGCGGTGGCTTGTGACCTCAGCATCGGCTGGATCATCGCGCAACGTACGCAGAAAGAGCGTAGACATTTTCAACATGGGGCGAGCCTATCCAACATCAACAGTAGGTTTACCCGAAGCAACGCCTGCCGCTTCCATTTCTTCGGCCAATCGCATCGCTTCTTCAATCAAAGTCTCAACAATCATCGCTTCAGGTACGGTCTTGATGACTTCACCTTTAACAAATATCTGACCCTTACCATTTCCTGATGCAACACCTAGGTCTGCCTCACGAGCCTCCCCCGGGCCATTGACCACACACCCCATAACTGCAACTCGAAGTGGAACTGTCATACCTTGCAAGCCTGCCTGAACTTTTTCGGCCAATGTATAAACATCTACTTGAGCACGACCACATGATGGGCATGAAACAATCTCAAGCTTTCGCTGGCGCAAGTTAAGCGACTCTAAAATTGATATTCCGACTTTTACTTCCTCAACCGGTGGCGCCGACAACGAGACGCGAATAGTGTCACCAATTCCTTCGGCCAATAGAATTCCAAATGCCGTTGCAGATTTAATTGTTCCTTGAAAAATCGGTCCAGCCTCTGTCACACCT
>CAIXPV010000143.1 GCA_903921405.1 uncultured Actinomycetes bacterium | reverse complement strand
TTTACTTCTTGATGCAATCGCAGCAGGAAAAGGTGCAATCGTAACTTTGCCCCATGTTGGTAATTATGACCACGCTGCTGCATATTTCTGCGGCAAAGGCGCCAGAATCGTAACCGTTGCAGAACACCTAAAGCCTGAGGCGTTATTTAAGAAGTTCATGGATTATCGCGCCGCTTTTGGTATGGAGGCTTTGCCATTAGATGGGCGTGTAATTCCTACCTTGGCACAGCGTTTGCGTTCAGGGTGCGTAGTGGCACTTGCGGCGGATCGAGACTTATCTCGTACTGGTATTGATGTTACTTTCTTTGGTGGCCCAGCTCGCATGCCCGCTGGGCCTGCAATTCTTGCATTGAAAACCGATGCACCTTTGATTTGCGTCATGATCTCTTATACCGAGATTGGTATTCATATAGATTTTGAATTAGTGCCGATTCCAACAGAGGGAAGTGAGAATGAACGTGTGGCGCAGATTGTTCAAAATAGCGCCGATCTCTTTGCACAAGGCATTGCACGATTTCCGCACGACTGGCACATGATGCAGCGCATTTGGATCGATGGCGATTTCAAGGATCGTACCTAATGCTTACCACCAGACTAAAAATCGGAATAGTTTGTCCTTATGGATGGGACGTCCCAGGGGGAGTACAAAACCATATTCGTGATTTAGCAGAGTTCTTACTCGCTGCTGGTCATTCAGTATCCGTATTGGCTCCAGCAATCGATGAGACGTCCTTACCTGATTACGTAGTCAGTGCTGGTAAACCTATTGCAATTCCATATAACGGTGCCGTGGCACGAGTTCTATTTGGACCCGTTGCATTTAGCCGAGTAAAAGCGTGGATCAGTCAGGGCGACTTTGATTTATTGCACCTTCACGAACCCGCAATTCCTTCGATTTCACTTCTAGCATGTTGGGCCGCTGAAGGTCCCATGGTGGGAACATTTCATGCTGCAGCCAAACATCAAAAGGTTATTTATGCGATAGGGCCAATCTTGGAGCCTGCAATTGAAAAACTTTCTGCGCGAATTGCAGTGTCAGAGGCCGCCCGTCTTACGCTTACAAATCATTTGGATACCGATGCAGTAGTAATACCAAATGGAATCTATTCAAAACGTTATGCCAATGGAAAGCCTCAAGACAAATGGTTGGGAAATACAATTGGATTCATCGGACGCTTTGAAGAGCCAAGAAAAGGTCTTCACGTATTACTCGATGCGCTCCCAATCATCGCCAGATTTGCTCCGGACGTGAGGGTCTTTGTTGCAGGTCCAGGAGATCCAAAAGATGTGGAAAAAACAATTGATCCACAGTTACGTCAACGGTTTGAATTTCTGGGGCGAATCAGCGAAGAAGATAAAGCAGATTTCATGGCATCAGTTGCAATCTACGTAGCTCCTAATACGGGCGGAGAGTCTTTTGGCATTATTTTGGCAGAGGCTTTGGCCGGTGGAGCGTGTGTAGTGGCAAGTGATATTCCAGCATTTGAATCACTCCTTGGTGGGGGAGAGTTTGGTGCACTATTTGCATCTGAAGATTCAACCGAGCTCGCAAAAACTATTATCGATCTTTTGCGTGATGGCCAAAAACGTCAAGTTCTATCGAAGGCAGGTAAGGATCACGCGCAGATTTTTGATTGGGATGTTGTAGGAGATCAGATCTTTTCTATCTATGAGATGGCCTTAGTTGGCGGCGAGGGAGTCACGTTAGTTTCAGAGAATAGAACGTGGAATCGCTTGCTCTCGCGAGATGAGGACAAAAAATGAAAACAGCGCTTTTAGTAATACTCATAATCCTGATCTGCCTCTGGTACTTGTCTTTTCTTGCCACTCGGCTCGACAGGCTGCATCACCGTGTTGAAACAAGTTGGGCGAATCTCGATGGACTACTACAACGTAGGGCGGCGATTGCCCTAGAGATTACTCGCAGCGATTTTTCAGACCCAGCCTCGACGTTGCTGCTCACATCTGCTGCTTATCAGGCCCGTGAGGCCAGCGTCCAAGATCGTTCGGCGTCAGAGAGTGCACTATCTGCTGCATTAGCGTTACTCATCGTTGACGGTCCTATCCATGCAACAGCGTCAGAGTCAGCGTTGCTAGATGAGTTAGCGGCACTTACAACCAAGATAAAGATTGCAATCGCCATACATACTGACTCTGTCTCATCGACACAGTTGGTTCGTAAGAAGTTGGCAATCAGGTTATTTCGTTTAGCAGGAACGGCTCCACTACCGGTCACCTATGAGTTTGAATCTGATGCGCTCTAAGTTACTTCCGTTTGGACTCTTGATTACAAGTGCACTGGTGTTAACAGGGTGTTCATCGGTGTCGCGCACTATCGGACATATAAAACCTACCCCTGTCGAAACAAATGTTTTGAGCGGGCGTGAAGGCGTAAATGGACCCGTGCTTGTCGTGAAAGTAGACGATACCAATATGGCGCACCCTCAAATTGGCTTAGAAGACGCCGATGTTGTTTATATAGAACAAGTAGAAGGTGGAGTCACCAGATTAGCTGCAGTCTTTTCATCGAAAGTTCCAACTGAAGTCGGACCTGTGCGAAGTGCACGAATTTCAGATATTGAGATTCTTAGTCAATACGGCAGAGTTGCTTTCGCTTACAGTGGAGCTCAAAAGAAATTATTGCCGGTAATTGCGGCGGCGAACTTACAAAATCTTGGAGCACAAGCCCAGCCACCAACGATTTACACGCGTGATCCAACGCGTGTTAATCCATATTCGATGATTTTACGTGCCGATTTGCTCATGGCAAAGATAATTGAGAAGTCCTATCAAATCGATTCGGCGAAATCAGTGGGTTGGAGTTTCGGAGATGCACCGGTATCAGGCGATGCAATCACGTCTGCAACTATGCATTGGCCGGCAGCACGCTATGACGCACAGTGGTCTCAAACTAATAAGTGCTGGCTTCTTTTCCATAACTCGAATCCAAATTATGTACGAACAGGCAAGCAACTTTGTCCAACGACCGTTGTGATCCAAATGGTTTCAATTACCGCTTCGCAATACCATGACAAAGTTGGTGGAGTGACGCCGTTCTCGAATACGGTCGGAAACGGAACTGGATACATACTTCGTGATGGCAAATCATTTGCAGGTACGTGGGTACGAACTTCGCCAGATCAGGGAACTACGTGGAATAGTGCAGATGGCAGTGAAATCTCATTTGCACCCGGCCAGGTCTGGGTCGCTTTAACGGATACTGCCCCTGATTTCACGCATCCAATTCCGCAAGCGAGCAGCTCTGCGACAAAGTAGGATGTGTCCTCTCATATAGTGAAGAAAATCGGAGATCGGTAATGGCTGAAGTAACAGGTACTGGACGAGTAAAGCGCGGCATGGCAGAGATGCTCAAAGGCGGAGTGATCATGGATGTCGTCAATGCCGAGCAGGCAAAGATTGCCGAAGATGCTGGTGCAGTTGCAGTAATGGCCCTGGAACGAGTACCGGCTGATATTCGCGCCCAAGGTGGCGTCGCACGCATGTCAGATCCTGACATGATTGAAAAGATTCAAGCAGCAGTGTCAATTCCTGTAATGGCCAAGGCCCGCATTGGTCACTTTGTTGAAGCTCAAGTTCTGCAATCTCTAGGTGTGGATTACATCGATGAATCTGAAGTTCTCACTCCTGCCGATTACAAGAACCATATTGATAAATGGAACTTCACTGTTCCATTTGTTTGTGGTGCAACTAATCTTGGAGAAGCGCTGCGTCGAATTAATGAAGGTGCTGCGATGATTCGCTCGAAGGGCGAAGCAGGTACCGGTGATGTATCAAATGCTATGCAACATATGCGTGAAATCAATGGCGAAATTCGCCGTCTGTCATCTCTGCGCGAAGACGAGCTATATGTGGCAGCGAAAGAGTTGCAAGCACCTTATGAATTAGTAAAAGAGGTCGCAGAAAAGGGCAAACTTCCAGTCGTGCTCTTTACTGCAGGAGGAATCGCAACACCAGCTGATGCTGCGTTAATGATGAGTATGGGCGCCGACGGTGTTTTCATTGGATCAGGAATATTTAAATCAGGTAACCCTGCCCAACGTGCAGCGGCTTGTGTTCGCGCTACAACTTTCTGGGATGATCCAAAAGTTGTCGCCGATGCATCGCGTGGTTTGGGTGAAGCGATGGTTGGTATTAACGTTGCCGATTTGCCTGCACCACACCGCCTAGCTGATCGCGGTTGGTAATAGAGAGAGCAAATGAAAGTTGGAGTACTGGCATTACAAGGTGATGTTCGCGAACATATAAGCGCACTCATTGCCTGTGGTGTCCATCCAACAACAATTCGCAGGACCGCCGAGTTAGATCACATTGATGCGCTAGTCATTCCGGGCGGGGAATCCACTACCATCGCCCAGCTTGCAGAAATATTCGGTCTTTTTGCTCCGATTAAGCAGCGAATAGCAGCGGGAATGCCGGTTTATGGCTCTTGCGCCGGAATGATTTTGCTAGCAAATGAAATTACCGAAGCCAAGGATGATCAAAAGACATTTGGCGGATTAGATATTACGGTTAAGAGAAATGCATTTGGTCGACAGGTGGACTCATTTGAATCCGATATCTCATTTGATGATGGCTCAACTGATTTGATTCGGGCCGTCTTTATTAGAGCGCCCTGGGTTGAGCGCGTAGGCAAAGGTGTTCGAGTATTGGCAAGAGTCGATGACCATGCAGTTGCTGTCAGATCAACACATCTGTTAGCGACATCTTTTCACCCCGAATTAACCGCAGATCATCGGATTCATCGTTACTTTATTGATGAAGTAGCAAAGCCTGCGTTGCAGAAGGTACAGTAGTTCGAATCGATAAAGAGGGAGTTCACAATGTCAGGCCATTCCAAATGGGCGACGACCAAGCATAAGAAGGCGATCATCGATAGTCGTCGTGCCAAGGTTTTTGCTAAACAGATTCGTGCAATTGAAGTTGCAGCGCGAAATGGTGGTGCAGATTTAGAAGGCAATCCAACTCTCTTTGATGCGATAACTAAAGCCAAGAAGTCCTCGATGCCTGCTGATAATATCGAGCGTGCCGTAAAGAGAGGCGCAGGCCTCGAACTTGGAGCGGCTGACTATCAAACAATTATGTATGAGGGCTACGGACCAAATGGTGTTGCAATCATGATCGAGTGTCTTACTGATAATCGAAATCGATCATCATCCGAGGTTCGAGTTGCAGTTACTAGAAATGGTGGCTCAATGGCAGATCCGGGGTCTGTGGCATATTTATTCAACCGTAAAGGTGTCATCATCGTAAAGAAGGTAGCGGGATTAACTGAAGATCTGATTCTGGAAGCGGTACTAGATGCTGGGGCCGAAGAGGTAAATGATTTGGGTGAAGCCTTTGAAGTTGTCACCGAATCAAGTGATTTAGTTCCAGTGCGTACCGCGCTGCAAAATGCTGGTATTGACTACGAATCGGCAGACTCATCTTTTCTTCCATCAATGCATATCGAACTAGATGCTGATGGCGCTAAGAAGGTATTTGAACTTATCGATGCTATTGAAGAGCTCGATGATGTTCAGAATGTCTTTAGTAATTTTGATGTTTCCGATGAGGTCATGGCGAGCCTGGACTAACTCATCGACGTAAAACCTTAGGCTAGAACTCTTGGAATGTGACACAAAGAAATCGGGGGGGGCTAGATGCGAGTACTGGGGATTGATCCAGGCTTGACCCGTTGTGGCATAGGTATAGTTGAAGGAAGCGTTGGATCGAGTTTAACGATGGTTGGCGTAGGAGTAATTCTTACTCCAACAGAGTTGGCTTTGGAATCACGACTCTTAGAGCTTGATCGACAGATTAACGAGTGGGTCGCGCTGTGGAATCCAGATGTAATTGCAGTTGAGCGGGTCTTTGCTCAACACAATGTTCGAACAGTTATGGGTACAGGCCAGGCTGCAGGCGTTGCGTTATTAATTGCTGCAAAGTGTGGGATTCCGGTCATGATGCACACGCCTAGTGAAGTCAAAGCAGCGGTAACAGGATCGGGCCGTGCAAATAAAACGCAAGTTGCCCAGATGGTACAGAAACTACTTAACCTTGAAAGTATTCCAAAGCCAGTGGATGCAACGGATGCCTTGGCTCTGGCAATTTGTAATATTTGGCGCGGAGAAGCTAATGCAAGAATTGCAAACGCTCTTGCCGCTGAGAAGTCTCGTCTTAAAGGCTTGCGTGGATAAATGATCTCAATTATTACAGGAACTGTTCGTTCGATACATGTTGATCGATTAGTAATAGAGGTTGGTGGAATCGGTTTTAGTGTTTTGGTTAATCCGGCAACGAGCAACGGCGTTACGTTGGGTTCATCTGTACAACTTTTTACCTCTCTTGTAGTACGCGAGGATTCACTGACATTGTTTGGTTTTCTAAGCGAACAAGCACGTGCGCTGTTTGAACTCGTTCAAACAGTCTCTGGAGTAGGGCCAAAGGTTGCACTTTCAATATTGAGTGTGCTCACACCCGAAGATCTAGGTCGCGCCATCGCTCAAGAAGATGTTGCGGCCATTGAGCGTGTTCCCGGGATTGGGCGAAAAGGGGCTCAACGAATGATTCTAGAACTCAAAGGAAAGCTGTCTGATCTATCAGAGTCAGATACATATCAAGGTCACCAACCAGCTTGGCGCGAACAATTAACGAGCGCATTAGTATCGCTTGGTTTTTCACCTAAAGATTCAGATAATGCAATTGGAGCCCTTGTTAATCGCTTGCAATTAGATGGAATCGACGCTTCCACTGTTGCATTGAGTGATCTACTCAAAGATGCCCTTGCCAATGGAAAGGGTTCTCGTGGCTGAGGATCGTTTAGTTGAGCCTACGAAAAAAGGGGAGGAGTCTGCACTCGAACATGCTTTGCGACCTACCAATCTAAAAGAATTTATAGGTCAGCACAGAGTTCGCGAACAGATCGATGTACTGCTCACTGCTGCTCGACATAGAAACTCTCCAGCTGACCATATTTTATTATCTGGGCCTCCAGGACTTGGAAAAACAACGTTGGCTCTTATTTTGGCAAGTGAGATGTCGGCCCCCATTCGAATTACTAGCGGGCCTGCAATAACTCACGCCGGTGATTTAGCGGCGATTTTGTCATCACTAGTTGAAGGTGAAATCTTATTTTTAGATGAGATCCACCGACTTCCACGTCCGGCCGAAGAACTTCTCTATTTAGCGATGGAGGATTTTCGAGTAGATGTAGTGGTGGGCAAAGGCCCGGGCGCAACGGCGATACCGTTACAACTTCCACACTTCACACTGGTTGGTGCTACTACTCGCAGCGGACTTCTAACTAGCCCACTGCGTGATCGATTTGGATTTACAGCGCACTTGGATTTTTATTCCGATCAAGAGTTAGCCCAAGTTATTACACGCAGCGCCGCATTGTTAAAGATTTCGATTGCAGAGGATGCAATTACCGAGATTTCTAGACGCTCTCGTGGGACACCTCGTATCGCCAATCGCCTTTTGCGCAGAGTCCGTGACTATGGGCAGGTACAGGCAGTTGAGGTCATCGACTTACCTATTGCACGCGCGGCCCTTGAGATTTACGAGGTCGATGAGATGGGCCTTGATCGCCTTGATCGTGGGGTCTTAACCGCCTTGGTTGAGCGCTTTAACGGAGGCCCCGTCGGGTTATCGACCCTGGCGATTGCCGTAGGAGAAGAGATTGAGACGGTTGAATCAGTTGCCGAGCCATTTTTGGTTCGAAATGGTTTTATGGCCAGAACTCCCCGAGGAAGAGTGGCTACAGCGCTGGGATATTCCCACATAGGACGAACACCACCCGCGCAAATCGCCTCGCTTTTCGACACACCGTCAATTGATGCCTAGACTCTGCCTCTATGTCTACAACTAATAAACCAGTAAAGACGACTGCGCGTCCGGCTCGCTCACTTGCCATCCTAGGTCTGGTAATCATTGCCATGACTGGACTGGTATTTGTTCAGAGTGCCACGTCAGTACGTCTAGGCCTTGATCTTCGCGGCGGAACTTCTGTAACTCTTCAACCTCGTATTGCACCAGGGGAGAGCGGCAAAGTTACTAACGAGGCGATCGATCAAGCAGTCTCCATTATTCGTCAACGCGTAAACTCACTAGGTGTTGCTGAATCCGAAGTAGCTGCACAGGGAAGTGGTACCAATCGTCAGATTGTTATCTCAGTGCCGGGGGATTCAGGTCGTCGTGTAGTTGAGTTAGTTGGACAGACTGCCGAACTTCGTTTTCGCCAAGTATTGGCAAGTGCGGTTTCTACTGGCGCTGCTGATCCAGCCGCTACTCCAACTGCAGGTGTGAGCGCCGAGGTTAATGCAAAGTTTGCGGCACTTGATTGTACGAAGGCTGCTAACTTGCAAGGTACAGGAACAGATGCGCCAACGGACACTATTGCTGTCTGTGATCGCGCAGGAACAACGAAATATATTTTGGCGCCAGCTGAAGTTTTGGGACGACAAGTTTCTAAAGCATCTGCCAGCATTGATACTCAAGGTGGTAACGCCTGGTATGTAAGTCTTACCTTTAATGGTGAAGGCACAAAGGCATTTGGTGCTCTTACAACTCGTGTAACAACGCTTACAGAACCGCTTAATCAAGTAGCCATTGTTCTAGATGGTCTAGTCGTATCTGCACCGCGAATTACTGAGCCAATTCCATCAGGTAACGCGCAGATCACCGGAAGCTTTACTCAACTTGAGGCCCAAGATTTATCAAATGTCTTGAAATACGGTGCATTGCCGTTAGCTTTTGATCGCGGAGAAGTTCAACAAGTTTCTCCAACTCTGGGCGCAGATCAACTCAATGCCGGATTGCTGGCAGGTGGTCTTGGTCTTGGACTAGTTCTTCTCTACTCACTTCTTTATTACAGAGGTCTTGGTTTTGTAACAGTTGGTTCCCTGACTGTTGCGGGTTCTCTTGTCTATCTTCTCTTTTTACTTCTTGGTAAATGGATCGGATTTACACTGACTTTGGCAGGTATCGCAGGAGCTATCGTCGCCATTGGTGTTACTGCCGACTCGTTCATTATCTACTTTGAGCGAGTTCGAGATGAACTTCGTGA
>CAIXPV010000142.1 GCA_903921405.1 uncultured Actinomycetes bacterium | reverse complement strand
GCTGCCTTCTTGCGCTTCTTTGGTGCTGCTTTCTTTGCTGCGGCCACGTACTTCTCCTATCGGAATGGTTCGGATCCGTCACCCAAACCTTTTCGTGGATAAGCGTGACATCAATTGAGGAAAAATGCCACATTGTGCGATAAATAATTTAGTGCGTGTCGCAAATTCTTTTTTATATTTTTTTATGCATCTTCGGGGAATTCCCAATATTTTTGATTATTGATTTTCCTTCTTTTCATTTTCACGTAGTTTTGCAAGGGCAAATTCATTGGTTTTAGCGTCAAATCCGCGTAATTTCGGCATAAAACTGGCCAGTAGCCCAACAACAATTACGCAGATAATCCCCCCAGAAGTTACCGAAAAAGACAGGCTAGTAACTGCGGCCATTGATGCCGCACGCATCTGTCCGGCAAGAGGTCCAATCGAGTAAGAAAGTAATTCGATTCCAGCCAATCGTCCACGAAAATTATCGGGGATTGTCTGATTCCAAATCGTTGATCTAAAGAGCGCACTGACCATGTCCGATGCTCCAGCCAAGGTCAAAAACAGCAGGACCAGAATAAGGGAATTCCAGATACCGGCTAAAGCAATTGCAGTGCCCCAACCCATCGCCGCCCAAATAATAGCTCGGCCGTGGAAGCGATAATTCTTTGTCCATCCCGAAGTCAAAGTGACCACAACCGAACCAACCGTGCCCGCGGCATACATCAATCCAAGAGCCCACGGCGTTCCTAATTGATCGGCCCAAAATGGAATCAGCGCAGTTGGCATCGCAAAAAACATTGCCGCCAAATCTACTAAGTATGTACCCAATAAATCCTGACGGCTAAATGCATATTTCACACCTTCAATTAACCCTGCCAGAGATGGCTTTTCAGCCTCCTTAGATGCCGGTATAGATCTGACTCGACTGAGGAAAATAAGCGAAACGATGAAAGTGAAAACATCTGCGGCATAACCGACTGGAATTGAAAAACTTGAAATTATTATTCCACCGATTGTGGGTCCAACGATGACTCCTAACTGCCAACGCAAACTCATAAGAGCACTGGCTGCCGGCAAATCAGCATGGTCGACTAAGCGCGGCAAAGCGGCATCGGCACTTGGTCGTTGCAGGCCATTGACCGCAGCAAATAATCCAGAGACTACATAAATCAGAATTAAATGGGGCTGCGGCAGTAGGGCATTTATTAAGAGAATCGAGGTAAGAATAAGCGAGGCCGCCTCGGTAGCCCAGACCATTTTCTTTCGGTCAACTGCATCGGCCAGAACGCCGCCGTAGAGACCAAAAATGATAAGTGGCAGGATTTCCACAAGGCCACTGAGACCTACAGCCACATAGGAGTGAGTCATCTCTTTAATCTGAAATGGCACTGCAACGTAGGTAATCATTGAACCGAAGTAGGTGACCAGTCCAGCGGCCCATAAATTGCGAAAATCCTTGGATTTCCTTAAAGGGGATATGTCTATTGCGTATCTGGCCACTCGGTAAGGTTACTTGAAACTATGTTCTGGCCCAGGAAAATCGCCCGATCGCACATCGGCGGCAAATTCGGCAGCGGCATCGGCCATTTCACGTCGCAGATTTCGATAGGCCTTAGCTAACTTGGGTGGATTCTCGGTAATACCCATCAGATCTGTCCAGACTAAAACTTGGGCATCACAATCAACTCCGGCACCGATTCCAATGGTTGGAATTCTCAGAGCTTGTGTAATTTTCTTAGCCAGTTCGGCCGGCACTAACTCCAAGACAACGGCAAATGCACCGGCCTTCTCAATAGCTAATGCAGCATCAAGAATCACATCACCATCGGTACGGCCTTGTACTCGGTAGCCACCTAGTTGATGAAGTGCTTGCGGAGTAAGCCCCACATGGCCCATCACAGGAATTCCTGAGGCCACTAGTTTTTCAATAGTTGCAATGTGGGCACCCTCTAACTTCACGCCCATCGCGCCAGCCTCTTTAAAAAAACGTGTTGAGGTTGCAAGGGCCAACTCTGGTGAGCTCTCATAAGAGCCAAAGGGAAGATCTGCAATTACCAGAGCTCTAGTTGATGCCGTGACCACTGCACGTGTCATCGGAATGAGTTCATCGACAGTTACTGGAATCGTGTTCTCATGACCCAAGAAATTATTGCCAGCGCTATCTCCCACTAGGAGTACGGGTATACCGGCCTGGTCAAATATCTTGGCCGTCATCTGCTCATAAGACGTGAGCATCGCCCACTTTTCGCCGCGTTTTTTCGCCGCTGCTAAATCCACAATTGTGACGCGTCGGTGCACTGCTCCGCCATATAAGGCTTCCATCTGGTGTCCTCTCCTCGACGCTTACAAAAATGTAAGTCCCCGGGTACTGGCATAAGGGTACCCCTGTTAGGCTTGAAAAATGAAGCTGCGGGTAGCGTTGGCCCAGATAAACCCCACTGTGGGTGATCTTGCCGGCAATGGCCAGTTAATCTCCACTGCAATTCTTGCGGCACACAGTGCTGGCGCACATCTGGTGATCTTCCCAGAGATGATTGTGACGGGATATCCAGTTGAAGATTTAGCGCTTCGACCATCTTTTCAAACTGCCAGCAAAGCCACATTAGGCGACTTGGCTTCAAAGGTTGCCGGTGACATCGTTGCCGTCGTCGGCTATTTAGATACTTCGGTCAGCGGTGCTCCACAAAACTGCGTAGCGGTTATTTCTGGTGGAAAAGTGATGGCTAAGTACGTCAAGCGCCACTTGCCTAACTATGGAGTCTTCGATGAGTTTCGAAACTTCACCGCAGGTACCGAATCTTTGGTTGTGCGCATTCACGGTGTGGATGTTGCAATTGCAATCTGTGAAGATATTTGGCACTCATTGGCAGATATTGCAGAACGCACGCCTGGCTTAGTTGTAGTACCTAACGGCTCCCCATTTGAGCGAAACAAGGATGATGTCCGATTAGCGTTAGTGCAACAACGAGCTCGCGAAGTTGGCGCGCCAATGGCCTATGTCAATATGACAGGCGGAGCCGATGATTTAGTCTTTGATGGCGACACTATTGTGGTTGATAAAAATGGAGAGTTAATTGCCAGGGCGCCACAATTTAGCGATGAGTTAATGATCATCGATATTGAGTGTGCTAGCCACAGCGCAATGCCAGACGTAGTGATTTCATCCGAGGAAGTTTCTAGTCCATCGCAACTCACTTCGTACATTGCTCCTCGCTTAAGTGATGAGGCAGAAATGTGGACCGGCTTAGTTGTTGGACTACGTGACTACATAAGAAAGAATGGATTCACATCCGTAATTCTTGGCTTATCGGGAGGAATCGATTCAGCACTTGTGGCAGCAATTGCCATCGATGCCTTAGGTACAAAAAATGTCTTTGGAGTAGCACTGCCAAGTAAGTACTCATCTGAGCACTCCTTAGCCGATGCCAAAGCGCTAGCTGATGCGACAGGGATTAACTTTCGCAGCGTGCCGATTGCACCCATGGTTGCTAGCTTTATGGAACACCTGCAGCTAACTGGCATTGCAGAAGAGAATTTGCAGGCCCGCGTGCGAGGAACCACGTTGATGGGGATTTCAAATCAAGAGGGCCATATAGTTTTAGCAACGGGCAATAAGAGCGAGCTCGCAGTTGGTTACTCAACTATGTATGGTGATGCCGTTGGTGGCTTTGCCCCGATTAAAGATATTTATAAGAGCGATGTGTGGGCACTTGCCAGGTGGAGAAATGCCACTGCAATTGCTGAAGGCTCGATCGCCCCGATTCCAATGAACTCAATTACTAAAGAGCCCAGCGCCGAACTGCGCCCTGATCAAAAGGACTCTGATTCACTTCCTGATTACATTCTTCTAGACCAGATTTTGCGTCTCTATGTCGATCTCGATCAAGGCTATGAGCAGCTCATTGCCGGTGGATTTGATCCAGCATTGGTGGTTCGAGTTATCTCATTAGTTGATAAGGCCGAATACAAGCGTCGCCAATATCCACCTGGCACCAAAGTCTCAGCTCGCGCCTTTGGCAAAGATCGCCGTCTGCCCATGACTTCACGGTGGTCGCAGTCGTAATTCTGCAAACCGTTCGCAACTCGCATATTTCCTGGCAATAAGTAAACTTATCCTCGTGCAATCGATTATCACGTGGTTCTTTACTCGCAACCGGATAGTTGATTTCTGCTTGTCTACTTCCTGCAGCTGCTGATTCATTTATTTATCAGCCTAAGTCCTGCATTACTTACATCTATTTTCTAAGGGAGAACTATGACAATTTATAACGATATTACAGAGGCATTTGGAAATACCCCGCTTGTTCGAATCAACACCATTACCGATGGCGCTCAAGGCAATGTCTTTGCCAAGTTGGAGTTTTATAACCCAACGTCTTCGGTTAAAGATCGTCTAGGAATTGCAATGATTGATGCTGCCGAGGCAAGTGGTGCATTAAAGCCAGGTGGAACAATTGTTGAGGCAACATCGGGAAACACAGGCATTGCCGTAGCAATGGTTGCAGCTGCCCGCGGATATAAGTCGATCTTCACCATGCCAGAGTCGGTTTCTAAAGAACGCCGCAAACTAATTAGAGCATTTGGTGCAGAGTTAATTTTGACACCTGCCGCCGAAGGTATGAAAGGCGCAGTTGCAGCAGCTGAAAAGCTTGGTGAGTCAGGTGCTGTTCTGGTTCGACAATTTGAAAATGAGGCGGGACCGGCGATTCACCATTCAACAACTGGCCCCGAGATTTGGCGTGATTTAGATGGCAAGGTCGATGCATTCGTCTCAGGAATCGGTACGGGTGGAACTATCACAGGTACTGGCCGTTTTCTAAAAGAGAAAAACCCGACAATTAAAGTCTTTGGCGTCGAGCCTGCAGCTTCACCAATTCTCAATGGTGGGGCACCAGGACCACATCCAATTCAAGGAATTGGAGCTAATTTTATTCCAACGATTTTAGATCGCACTGTGTATGACGAGATCTTGGATGCAACTGCCGAAGATGCAATGAAGTTTGCGCGTCGCGCTGCGGCCGAAGAGGGAATCTTGGCAGGAATTTCATCAGGTGCAACGTTGTGGGCAGCTATTGAAGTTGCCAAGCGTCCTGAGTTTGCTGGCAAGAATATTGTTGTAATCCTTGCATCATCAGGCGAGCGATATCTTTCAACTGTTCTGTATCAGGATTTGGCTGATTAGTATGTCAATTATTAGCCGCATTAAAGAAGATCTCGATAATGCGCTGACCCATGATCCGGCGGCACGAAATCGTCTTGAGGTCGCTTTGGCGTATCCAGGTGTGCACGCTGTATGGGGATATCGAATTTCGCACTTTTTATGGAATATAAATTTGAAGTTGATAGCTCGCATACATGCACATGCGGTTCGCTTTACAACTGGGATAGAGATTCATCCCGCCGCCACGATTGGACGCCGATTCTTTATCGATCATGGAATGGGCGTAGTCATTGGGGCTACAACGATTATCGGTGATGATGTGATGCTTTATCACGACGTCACATTAGGTGCTAGAAACTATGTGCAAGGAAAGCGTCACCCAACGATTGAAAACAACGTAGTTATTGGCGCTGGCGCACGCATCATTGGCGATATCACTATTGGCCATGGCGCTCGAATAAATGCCAATGTTGTTATTACTAAAGATATTCCTGCACAGAGCACGCTTGAAAGCAGTGAATTCTTCGTTATTTAGGCGATTTAACACGGCCGTAACCTGCCTTTGTAAGAATGCGCCACATGTCCCCAGAGATGAGCAAGCAGCAAGAGTTCGTTCTTCGCACAATTGAAGAGCGCAATATCCGTTTCGTGCGTTTATGGTTCACCGATGTTTTGGGCTTTCTAAAATCTGTGGCAATTGCACCTGCTGAGTTAGAAAACGCATTTGAAGAGGGAATCGGCTTTGATGGTTCGGCAATTGAAGGTTTTGCTCGAGTTACTGAATCTGACATGCTGGCAAAGCCAGATCCGGCAACCTTTTCAATCTTGCCATGGCGCACCGAGGCACCAGGTGCTGCACGTATGTTCTGTGACATCACCATGCCAGATGGCAGCGCGTCACCTGCAGATCCGCGAAATGTTTTACGTCGTACATTAGATAAAGCTGCAAGCATGGGCTACACCTGTTACACGCATCCCGAGATTGAGTTTTTCTTATTTAAAGAAAAGCCCGAGGCAGGAGTTGCACCTGTTCCAGTAGATCAAGGCGGATATTTCGATCACACGCCGGCAGTTGTGGGACATGATTTTCGCCGTCAAGCAATTACTTTGTTAGAGGCAATGGGAATCTCAGTTGAGTTTTCACATCACGAAGGCGGCCCCGGTCAACAAGAAATTGATTTGCGCGATGCAGATGCGCTAACAACGGCCGATAACATCATGACGTTTCGCCATGTCATTAAAGAGGTTGCAATGGATCAAGGCTTCCATGCATCTTTTATGCCAAAACCTTTTACAGACCATCCAGGAAGCGGAATGCATACGCATGTCTCACTTTTTAAGGGAGAAGAAAATGCTTTCTATGATGCCAATGCCCAGTACAACCTATCGGCAGTAGGGCGCTCCTTCATTGCGGGAATTCTTAAGCATGCACCTGAAATTACTGCCATCACCAATCAATGGGTGAACTCTTATAAGCGCTTACATGGCGGGGGAGAAGCACCAGCAGTTATTAACTGGGGACCAAGTAATCGCGGGGCGCTTGTGCGCTTGCCCATGTATAAGCCAGGTAAAGAAAACTCAACACGAATCGAATTTAGATCTCCCGATACTGCATGTAATCCATATTTGGCCTATGCGGTAATGCTGGCTGCAGGTCTCAAAGGTGTCGAAGAGAGCTATGTATTAAGTGATTCCAGTGAGTTAATTTCACTGCCAACCGACCTCAATGAGGCAATCGCTGAGATGGAAAAAAGCGCACTTGTTCGCGAAACTTTGGGCGAACATGTCTTCGAATATGTTTTACGCAATAAGCGCGCTGAATGGCTGGACTACAGCCGTCAGGTCAGCGCGTATGAATTAGATAGGTATTTGCCAGTTCTTTAATTAGAAAGGGCCTCGAGTTTCCTCGAGACCCTTAGCTCAATAACATAGAGTTTATTGACCTTTGCCATATGTCATTCTGTGGAATTGAGACTTCGGAGTTGATGACGGGATTCGAACCCGCACCTTCTGATTGGCAAAAACGGATGTGCTAACCGTTACACCACATCAACACCGCCCACAAAGGATGGCAATGCTGTTATTTTTAAAATATTTCTAATCATAAGTTGTGCATAAGTCTGGAAAAAGAAAATGACCCACAATACGTGGGCCACTTTCATCGATTTGCCAATCAGAAGTCGATTGAATTATTGCATATTCCGTGACTACGTTGAGTTACTTTTTAGCGTTTCGCTGTGCTCTCTGTCGTGATTAAGAATTATTTGGAGCATCGATTCGATTGTGATCTCGCCAAAAACCTGATGAACAGCCGGTGCAAGTCGCTCACTTGCAGAAAGTAGTGATAGATAACTGAGCATATGTTCACGACTTGACAGAAAACTTGCCTTTACCTCGACGAGTGTGGAATTTGCATACTTCTGGGCTGTCTCAACTCCATCTGGCTCCCACCACACTAGTTGAGGGATTGTTGCTCCACCGTGCATTGCCGAGCGCATTATTTCAAAACGCGCCATCCAAACTTGCTTGTCAACATCCACCAGATGGCCAAGGATAATTGCAGGGCTCCAGCCTTCACCAATCCATCGGCTCGGATTAGATTGCTCGCTAATGGCACGGGCTGAATCCATCAAATCCAGTAATTGATTTTCGAAAGTTGCCATATGAGTGAGTTTAAAGGTTGGCTTGCTCAATAAATGGTTTACGGGTTACCCTTAGGACATGTTGCGCAGTCTCCTCCTTAGCTGCCGTGGCGGGGTCAAATAACCGATCCCCTCGCCGCGGGGTTTGTCGTTTCGGTACACAGATGACAATCCCCGAGTACATAAGGAGCAGTAAATGAACTTTCCACAGCAAACACCATCGTCGATGCCAGTGCATCGCTATGAGCCTTTTCACCCAATAGATCTTCCCGATCGCACATGGCCTTCAAAGAAGATTACACATGCGCCCAAATGGTGCTCGGTAGATCTTCGCGATGGAAATCAAGCACTGATTGATCCGATGGATACCCCACGCAAGTTAGCGATGTTCAAACTCCTAGTTGCCATGGGTTACAAAGAGATCGAAGTTGGTTTCCCCAGTGCTTCGCAGACCGACTTTGATTTTGTTCGAAAGATTATTGAAGAGGATTTGATCCCTGATGATGTAATCATTCAAGTATTAACCCAAGCTCGTGAAGCTTTGATCAAGCGTACTTTTGAATCTATTAAAGGCTCTAAGCAGGCCATCGTTCACTTATATAACTCCACATCGACGTTGCAGCGCCGCGTTGTATTTGGTTTAGATAAAGCGGGAATTAAAAAGATTGCAACCGATGCCGCGCAAATCTGCCTTGATTTGGTTCCAACCGTTCCAGAGACAAAAATATCTTTCGAATACTCACCAGAGTCATACACGGGCACTGAATTGGAATTTGCTGTCGAAGTCTGTAACGCAGTCAATGCGATTTGGAAGCCAACACCAGCCTGGAAAACAATTATGAATTTGCCGGCTACCGTTGAAATGGCTACGCCAAATGTTTATGCAGATTCGATTGAATGGATGTGTCGCAACTTAGAAAATCGCGACAGCGTCATTGTCTCTCTTCACCCGCATAATGATCGCGGTACGGGTGTTGCAGCAGCTGAGCTTGGTTATCTAGCTGGCGCCGATCGCATTGAAGGCACGCTCTTTGGCAATGGTGAGCGCACTGGAAACGTCTGCCTTGTAACTCTTGGAATCAACTTAGTAACTCACGGAATCGATCCCCATATTGATTTCTCAAATATCGATGAGGTTCGACGCACTGTTGAGTACGCCAATCAACTTCGCGTGCCAGAGCGCCACCCGTACGGTGGAGATCTAGTCTTTACTGCATTTTCTGGCTCACACCAAGATGCAATTAAAAAGGGCTTTGATTTAATGGCAGTTGATGCAAAAACTGCCGGACGCGAAGTTCGCGATCACACATGGGCAGTGCCTTACTTACCCATTGATCCCCTCGATATTGGTCGCAGTTATGAAGCCGTCATCCGAGTTAATTCGCAATCCGGTAAGGGCGGCGTCTCATATTTGATGAAGAACGAACATCATCTAGATTTGCCTCGCCGTTTACAGATTGAATTCTCTAAAGTTGTACAGGCCAAAACCGACGCTGAAGGTGGCGAAATCAGTGCCCAAGATCTATGGACAATCTTTGAAGATGAATATCTCCCAACTGAGAGTGCTCCGTGGGGACGTTTTCGTCTTAAAGGTTTGAGCCAAAGTTCAGTACTTGGTGAAGATGTGCATTTAACGGTTTCAATCTCCGATCGCAGTGAACTACACGAACTCAAAGGTCAGGGCAACGGTCCAATAGCAGCGTTCTGCAATATCTTGCAAAGTTACGGTGTTGATGTACGAGTCCTTGATTATTACGAGCATGCATTATCTGCAGGTGGCGATGCATCGGCTGCGGCCTACCTTGAGTGCGCTATCGATGGGGATGTCTTTTGGGGTGTTGGAATTGATCCAAACACCACGACGGCCTCACTTAAAGCGGTCGTGTCTGCCATCAATCGCGCAATTCGCTAACTCAACGCACTACCTTTACCCGTATGAGTTTATATAGGGACGAGGCCATCGTGCTGCGCACTCAAAAACTCGGAGAAGCCGACCGCATCATTACTATGTTAACTCGCGATCATGGAAGAATTCGTGGAGTCGCTAAAGGCGTACGGCGCACAATGTCAAAGTTTGGCGCACGTCTTGAACCCGGCAGTCACATTGATGTTCAGCTCTATGTTGGCAAAACCTTTGACACGATTACACAAGTTGAAGCGTTGATGAATTATGGTGAAGCGTTGACCGATGATTATCAACGCTGGACAGTTGCTTCGGCCATCCTTGAAGCAGCTGAGCGCTTTAGCCCTAATGAACAAGAGCCTGCTGTGCAGGAGTTTCAACTAGTTGTTGGCGCAATGAAAGTTTTGGCAGAAAATCGTTATGAGCCGCTGCTTATTCTGGATGCATTCTTACTGCGCTCATTAGCCATCGCCGGATATGCACCATCGATGACGTTGTGTTCGCGGTGTGAAAAACCAGGACCTCACAGATACTTTTCTTTAGTCGGCGGCGGTTCAGTGTGTGCCGACTGCCGACCATCAGCATGTGCAACACCGGCGCCTGAAACCTTAGATTTAATGGGCGCACTTTTGAGCAGTAACTGGGATGTGGCATCGGCAAGTGAGGGAAAATACCGCCGCGAAGCTAGTGGTTTAATCGCAGCGTATTTACAATGGCACTTAGAACGCGGCCTGCGTTCTTTGCCAATGGTGGAGCGTGTATGACAATTCATATTCCTAATCACGTAGCAATTGTCATGGATGGCAACGGGCGATGGGCAAAGCAGCGCGGGTTAGCGCGCACAGCTGGACATGAAGCAGGTGAGGCCGCGCTCTTTGATGTAGTTGGTGGTGCTATTGAATACGGCGTTAAAGAGATAAGCGCCTACGCTTTTTCAACTGAAAACTGGCGTAGATCTCCTGAGGAAGTAAAGTTTTTAATGGGCTTCAATCGCGATGTAATAAGACGCAGGCGCGATGAGATGAATGAGATGGGTGTGCGAGTCCGGTGGGTAGGTCGACCAAAACGTTTGTGGAGCAGTGTTATTAATGAACTTGAAGCTGCTGAAGAGTTGACTAAGAAAAACAAAGTTTTAACGTTAAATATGTGCGTTAACTATGGCGGACGCTCTGAAATCGTTGATGCCGCCACAGAACTTGCCCGTGATGTTAAACGTGGAAAAGTAAAGCCCGATTCAATTACGGAAAAAACCTTTGCTAAGTATTTAGATTCACCATCTATGAGCGATGTGGACTTGTTCTTACGGTCATCGGGGGAGCAGCGCACTAGTAACTTCTTACCGTGGCAGAGCGTCTATGCAGAGTTTGTTTTCATGGATATTTTATGGCCAGATGTCACGCGAAAAACTCTTTGGAAAGCTATTGAAGAGTACTCATCACGTGATCGACGTTTCGGTAAGGCTTAGGAAAAAGCTACTACAACCCACATAATAAGTACTCCTACAGCAGTCATTACCAGGGTCCAGCGCGATTCATGACGCGAATGCGCCTCAGGCAAGATATGTGATGTCGCGATATAAATAACAAATCCTGAAAACAGTGCCAGATACAGGGCTAGGTATTTATCATTGAGGGCTAGATAAGTTCCAAGTGTCGCGCCACCGATACGGGCAACAGCATCAACTCCAAGTAAATACTTACTTGACTTAGTCCAGTGGCCACTCTTCACTAACATCGAAACGGTATTGAGGCCATCACTAAAAGCATGGACTACCACCGCCAAAAAAACGGCAATTCCCAGTGACGTGCTTACTCTGAATGCAACGCCCAAACCGACGCCGTCTAGAAAAACATGACCGCCCATTGCCAGGGCCCCAATGGTTCCAGAGATCGTATGGTGATCGTGGTCATGGCCATAATCTGAGTCAACAGGTTCGTGTGAGCCAAAACTTCTTTCAAGAATGTGTAAGATCAGGAATCCGCCAAGTATGGCGATTGAAACTACCGGCACTCCGCCGAAATGCTCCTTATTCATATCAAAGACTTCGGGTAGCAAGTCAAAGCCGACTAATCCTAAAAGCAGGCCGGCAGATATTCCGAGTACCAAATGAAAACGATCTCGAGATCGAAATGCCAACACTCCACCGGCAGTAGTCGCCATCACGGTAAAGAATGCAAAAAGGATGGCTAGATTCATAGTTTTAGAATATCGCGATTAGGCTAAGCCACATGATCGCAATCGCTCGCTTCAACGTCCGCTTAGCCGATGCTGGTCAATTTCACCGAGAGCTTCTCACTGCGCAGGCCGCATTTTCTGCCTGCCCTGGCTATGTGGGTGGTCATATCGGCCAGAATCTAGATGATTCAAGCCTGTGGTCGTTGGTAACCACATGGGAAAACGTGGGTTCATATCGGAGGGCTTTGAGCAACAACCAGGTCAAAATGGTGGCGATTCCCTTATTAGCCACGGCGATAGACGAGCCCGGTGCATATGAAGCCCCTGATAACTAGTAAAATTACAACTCACGCAAAGTAACAATCGTTGCTTTTCGCCGACAGCCAGCCGGATGGAGAATATTGTGGCAACGGATCGTTTAGAAAATATCGTAGGTCTTGCAAAGCGACGTGGGTTTGTTTACCCGTCATCAGAAATCTACGGAGGACTTCGAGCATCATGGGATTACGGCCCATTAGGCGTTGAGTTAAAGAACAATGTTAAGCGCCAGTGGTGGAAGTCCATGGTCATGGGCCGCGAAGATGTAGTCGGTCTTGATTCATGTGTAATTTTAGCTAAAGAGGTCTGGGAAGCATCGGGCCACATTGCAACTTTTAGTGATCCACTAACCGAGTGCACTGCATGCCATAAGCGCTATCGCGCAGATCATTTGATGGAGGCCTACGAGGCCAAACATAAAAAAGAGGCGGCATCGCTGACTGAGATTAACTGCCCAGCGTGCGGCAACAAAGGTCAGTTCACTGAGCCAAAACAATTTAGTGGAATGTTAAAGACTTATCTTGGACCTGTTGAAGATGAATCAGGTCTTGCATATTTGCGTCCAGAGACTGCACAAGGGATCTTTATTAACTTTGATCAAGTGATGACAACTTCACGCAAGAAACCTCCATTTGGCATTGGTCAGATTGGAAAATCATTCCGCAATGAAATTACACCTGGAAACTTTATTTTCCG
>CAIXPV010000141.1 GCA_903921405.1 uncultured Actinomycetes bacterium | reverse complement strand
AGCTTCACCATATTCACGCTCAATTGTCTCTGAAGTTGCGATAACTGCAGTTCCATTCGGAATCATTGGTGGGCGCATGTACCATGTGATTACATCTCCCGATGCCTACTTTGGCAGCGGGGGACATCCACTCGATGCCTTCAAGATTTGGGAGGGTGGGCTTGGAATTTGGGGCGCGATTGCACTGGGAACTGTTGGTGCTTGGTGGCGCTACCGCGCACTTAGCAAGAAGTTTGATCTTGCTCGGTTTGCAGTCTTTATGGATGCTCTGGCGCCAGGCGTATTACTGGCCCAAGCAATAGGTCGTTTTGGAAACTGGTTTAATCATGAACTTTTTGGTCGGCCGCTCGATGCTCTGTGGTCGCTTGAAATTCCAGCAAGAGATCGCCCCTATGGCTTCTCAGCCTTTGAAACTTTCCACCCAACTTTTCTCTATGAAGCACTGTGGTGTAGCGCACTTGCCTTTGTTCTTTTGAGAATTGGAAAACGCTTGCGTCCGGGTCAAGTGTTTGCTCTCTATGTCTTTGGCTACTGCATAGGGCGGATGGGAATCGAATCTCTTCGCATTGATACGGCTCATGTAGTAGCCGGACTTCGAATTAATATCTGGGTCAGTCTCATTGTCGCTGTAGTTGCCCTAGTGTCATTTCTGAGAATCCCTAAACACACCCACTAAATTCGAGTAGACTAATTATTATGACTTTAGAAGAGGTTTACCAGCGAAATTTGAGCCATCGCACACACCGGGCAGGATGGCTTCGTGCAGCAGTGCTTGGCGCAAATGATGGTTTAGTTTCAACTGCATCTCTGATGATCGGTGTCGTTGCAGCTGGAAAGAATGATTTTCTTGTCACTGCTGGAATCGCCGGAATCACTGCTGGTGCGATGTCTATGGCGGTCGGTGAATACGTATCAGTTCGTTCGCAAAACGATGTTGAAGAATCTGATCGCTTGCTTGAAATTGAACATTTAGCCGCCGCACCAGAAGCGGAGTTAATAGAGCTTCAACATATTTATATCGATCGCGGTTTAACTCCAGAGTTAGCTCTTCAAGTTGCTACCGAGATGCATAAGAAAGATCCTTTAGCTGCTCACCTTCGTGATGAGCTTGGTCAGCACCCCCATACAAAGGCACGTCCGGTTCAGGCAGCCGTTGCATCTGCAATAAGTTTTACTGTCGGCGGCTTGATTCCCTTTGCCGGAGCATTTGCACCAACAATTGGCGCCAAGGCCTGGAGCATCGTTGGTTTTACAGTTGTCGGATTGGTCATGACTGGAGTCATTAGCGCCAGAACTGCCGGTGCTCGAGTGCTCAGCACAACGCTTCGAGTCATCATTGGTGGAGGTTTGGGCATGCTCATTACCGCTGGTATCGGTCAGATCGCTCAAGTATCTGGTATCTAGGCTCTATCTAACTGGTGGTTTCTTGCTAGTCTAGGCACAGCAAAATATTTGTACTAGGGCCAAGGTTGTCCCGCATCTCTTTGAACAAGCGGAGTACACACATATGGCCCTGACTTCCAACTATCCACATGCACAAGGGCTCTATAACCCTGCCCAAGAACATGATGCATGTGGTGTAGCCATGGTGGCAACGCTCAACAAAGTTGCTACACATGACATAGTTGAAAAAGCACTCACCGCGCTTCGAAATCTAGAGCACCGCGGCGCATCAGGGGCCGAGCCAGATAGTGGTGATGGCGCCGGAATCCTTATTCGAATTCCAGATCAGTTTTATAGAGAAGTAACTGATTTCTCACTGCCTGCAGCTGGTTCATATGCAACTGGAATCGCTTTTATTGAATCTGGCGTTGATATCACTAAATCGATCGCCGAATTAGCAGCCCTTGAAGGATTAAAGATTTTAGGATGGCGCGCACTTCCCATCAACTCGGTATCTCTTGGAAAAACTGCTTTATCTGTAATGCCAGATTTCAAACAGATTTTTGTTAGTGGTCTAAAGAATGAATCTGGTTTAGTTTTAGAGCGCATGGCTTTTTGTCTACGCAAGCGCGCCGAGCATGGTTTGAAAGTATATTTTCCATCACTGTCTTCACAGACAATTGTTTACAAAGGAATGCTCACAACAGGCCAGTTAGAAGAGTTCTTCCCTGACTTAAGCGATCAACGTGTTGTTTCGCCATTGGCACTCGTGCATTCGCGTTTTTCTACCAATACTTTTCCTTCATGGCCCCTTGCACACCCGTATCGCTACATTGCCCACAACGGTGAAATCAATACTGTTAAGGGAAACCGAAACTGGATGCGGGCGCGTGAATCT
>CAIXPV010000140.1 GCA_903921405.1 uncultured Actinomycetes bacterium | reverse complement strand
TAGCGCTCGGACACTAAAACCACACCGGCTGCGCCAGTAGAGGCTGGACATGCATCGCCAAGCTTTATAGGCCACGCCAGTGTTCTGGTTGCCAAAACTTCTTCTACGGTTATTGGTGTGCGCAGATGTGCATATGGATTATGCGAGGCGTGATATCGGTTCTTAACCGTCACAAGCGCCATATCAGTCTCATCGCTGTCGTATAAATGCATATATCGCTGGGCAGATAAGGCCAACATCGTGATGGTGTTCAGTGGAACCGTTCTTTCATATCCCACGTCCCACATTTTATTGAGCACAGACTGCGCCGAACCAGACTCGGAAACGCGATCGGCACCTGCCACTAGTACGACATCAAAAAGTCCAGATGCAACATGTGTCCAAGCAGTTAAAACCGCACTCATGCCAGTAGCACCACCGTTATTAACACGCATAAATGGTTTGCCTGTTGCACCCAAGGCATCAATAACCCAGCGCTCGCCGTTGCCTACGCCAATTAATGCATCTGGGGCTAATGGATAGACCACGGCGTCAACATCATTAATAGATATGCCTGAGTTCGCTAGAGCCAAATCAGCGCCCTCTTTAACAAGCTCAGGGAAAGTTACATCGGTTCTCTTTGTCTGGAAGTGGGATTGCCCAAACCCTGCAATTCCAACATTAATCATTTCGCACATCCTTAGAATTGCTAAAGACCATTACCGATGCACCTTGCCCAGCAAAGCCATTGAAACCAATTCCAGCAGTCAAATAAATTTCACCAGGTATTGATGCCTTCTTAACAGAATCTATTGCGCGCATCATTCGAGAAAGTCCAAGAACAAATGGTGAAGTGAATTGTTCAGATAAAGGACCTGAGGCATTAACGCTTGCCCCAGATTTCATCGGCAGAAATTCCTTAACGGCGGTAACGACATATTCACTGGCTGCACCAACTTCTATCGCATTCCAATTACTAGAAGAGGCCCCAGGATTTCGCTTTGTGATTTGAGCACATGCATTCTTAAGTGCATCAAGGTCGGTTAGATCTCGTGCCCCAAGTTCATACGTTGACGTAGACCACCCAGCATCTACAATCCAAGCAAGTTCGCTTCCAGCTGCAAAACTTCCTTCTAGCGCAAGAATTGCAACATGTACCGAATCGCCTCTGCCTGGCAAGTCTGCGCGAGTAAGCGGCCAAACGACAAAGTCAGTGTTACCTCTAACGTCTTTACCCTCAACAAAGCGAGAAGCTTGTAGGGCTGCAGCAATAGTTTCATTCATTCCAACTGCACGGAGTAAATAAGGTTCTGCCGACATCAATTCAGCTCGGTCAGGATCAATTGATTCACTTGGCTTTGCCCAGCTTGCAACCAACACATGCTTACTCTGCCCAGCCATAATTCGAAGATAGCCATAGATAAGTGCGTGGTCGCCCGATGAGGCAATCATGGTTGTGTCTTGGTCTACCCCGCCTGCCGGCCCAGCCGACGGCATAATGCTGATAACACGTCCATCAATTTGATCATTTCCACCTATGACAAATGCATCGATATCAGCGGCAGCTAACCCTACGGAGCTGAGTGCGCTCTTAGAGGCCTCAAAAATCATCTCTTCAAGGCTTTTTGAACTCTCACGTGCTAGGGCGATTGTTGCAGTCGCGATTACTGCGATTCCTGGTCTATTTGTTGTCAAGATTTCTTCCTGCCCGCTGATTTAGAAGTCTTTGTGGTTGGCTGTACTTCAACTTTGTTGAACTGCTTCATATTTGGTCCACCTGCGATTACCTCTTCGATTCGCAATGTGGATTTTCCTAATTCTGCACAGAGTTTCTTCATCCGCACGCTATCCAACTTGCCTTTGAATGCTGAGATATGTGTGGCCGCAATAATGCGTCCATCAATACCGGTGATTGGGGTAGAAATACCAATGATGCCCTCAAAGGATTCTTCGTTGGAGATACTAATTCTGCGCGACTTAATACGCATGAACTCTCGCTCTAGGGCTTTAGGGTCGGTAATTGTTTTGGGAGTAATTTTCTTTCGAGACCCAGCCAGAATAGTTTTCTGTAGCTCAGGGTCAAAGGCGGCAAAAATCTTTCCCGCAGCCGTGGCATGGCCGTAAAGGGATTGCCCCAAAGGAATCATCACCTTGATGCCTTCATTTCCTCTAAACCTAGCGGCATACATAACATGAGATCCGGATTGAACTGCCAGATATACATCGAAACCAACTAGCTGTGCTAATTTTTCAAGTTCAGGAGTTGCGATATTTATAATCGAAAAACGATCTTGGACATCAAAGGCCAGTCGATATGTCATGGGGCCAAGGTCATACTCTTTACCATGTGCCTGAAGGATTCCCGCACGAGTCATTGCCTTGAGTAAATCATGGGTGCTACTGGTAGGAATCGACACTCGGTTGCTGATCTGTGAGAGAGATTGTGGACCCCTAGCAGCTACCTGCTCGAGAACTTCAAAGATTCTCTTGAGTCGCTCGCTTTCCATAACCTCACCTCACAGATTTAACCCAGTAGGAACGCTGTTTCGAAGTAGCGCAGTCTTGCAAGACCAATTAGAGCCACTTATAGAAAGAATTACAATACTCTTTCGGAATTTCGTATTTTTAAAGCGCTAAAATCCCTTTAAGTTGCGGAGTGTTCGATGTATTGGTACCTCTGAGTCAAAAACCTCGGAAGAAATTCTTAATTGAGGATCACTTTATCTGCCCGAGAAGTTAAGATAAGCAATTAATTGGAGCTAATGAGGTTCATGACAGATGTATGGGGTAAACAAAAGTAGTGCGAATCAGCTACCACGTTCCCTAAAAGCTTCTACTCGTATAACAGATATTCTGGGATATTCTCACGATGCGTCACATTTTTTACTTAGACCACAAGCAATCTATACCCCTGATAACAATGATGAGATAGCTGAAATTTTTAGACTTGCGAGTCAAGAAGGCACTGGAGTCACTTTTCGCTCTGGTGGAACAAGCCTGAGTGGCCAAGCCAGCACTGATGGATTTTTAGTTGATACTCGAAAAAACTTTCGTGAAATTTCTGTTGGCAGTAATGGGGAAAC
>CAIXPV010000139.1 GCA_903921405.1 uncultured Actinomycetes bacterium | reverse complement strand
CAGTAGACCTGAGATTGCTGGTCCAACAAGGCGGCCGGCATTGAAATTAGCTGAGTTCAAACTAATTGCATTGGGCATATCCTTTTTGCCAACTAATTCAGATACAAAGCTTTGCCGGACAGGCTTATCGATGGCATCGTTCAAACCCAATAAAAACGCCATCACCATGACATGCCACAGCTTTACATTGTGAGTCACGATTAACAGACCAAGGGCTAAAGCCGTTGACCCGCCAGCAATATTTGTAAAAACTAACACCAAGCGTTTATTGAGGCGATCGGCCATGGCGCCGCCTTGAAGACTGACGAATACAAACGGTGTGAACTGAAGCGCCGAGATGATTCCTAAATAGGTTCCGCTATGAGTAAGTTCTAGAACTAACCAGTCTTGGGCAATGCGTTGAACCCATGAACCGATATTTGATAGAGCGTTTGCGCGATAGATGATTCGATAGTTGCGATGACCAAAGGCGCGCCAATTGCCATCGGCCTTGACTGAAAAAGATGTGCGTCTTGGTTTCGACGCATCTTTAGCCATGTGTACAGGCTAGTGGGATTACTTAAGCGAACGAAGAACTGCCGTTACTTTTCCTAAGATTTCGCACGTATCGCCATCGATAGGTGCAAAGTTGTCGTTAGCTGGCAATAACCAAATGTGGCCGTTCTTGCGCGAGAATGTTTTCACGGTTGCTTCGCCATCGATCATCGCGGCAACAATTTCACCGTTGTTGCAATCCTTTTGTGCGCGAATAACAACGTAATCGCCATCGCAAATAGCTGCATCGATCATCGATTCACCAACAACTTTGAGCATAAATAAATCGCCGCTTCCCACTAACGATTCTGGGAGAGGATAAGTCTCTTCAACTTCTTGCTCTGCGGTAATCGGACCACCGGCTGCAATGCGGCCCACCAATGGAATTAGTCGAGTCTTATCGACGTTTGATTCTTCAGGGGTTAGTTCAAGTGCGCGACCTTTGCTCTCATCGCGACGGATAAAGCCTTTAGATTCAAGGATTTCTAGCTGGTACTTGACCGATGCGGTCGATGTCAGGCCGACGGCCGCACCAATTTCACGCATAGAAGGGGCGTAGCCATGCTCGTTCATAGCAGTCTGGATGACTGCAAGGATTTCGGCTTGGCGCGGGCTCAGGCCGGCGCTGGAAGGGCTCTGTGTGCTCATGGATAGATGGTGACAGATATTCACCCAAAATTCAAACACCTGTTCGAAAATTACTTGCCTTTTGTCAGTGGCGTGGTGTTTAATTATCGTATTCGAACACGTGTTCGAACACCTTCCCCAAGGTTTGGCAGGCACGAAGTACGAGGAGAACGACATGAGCGCAGTAACATTTAATTCAGTAGCTCTAAAAAGCAGTGTAAATCAAGGTTTTCTAGCCAATCCGTCCGGTGAACTTAATCGCCGTGGCCGCCTTGCTCGCACTCTTGTCGTTGTCTCTTTGGCCGTTGTCTTAATGGCCGGCTTTGCCGCCAAATCTGGGGCCGGGGATCAAGTGGGCCCAGCTACCTCATATGTCACTGTGATCGTTCCCGGGGGAGCCACGTTGTGGTCAGTAGCTAGCGCTTATTCCGATGGAGATACCCAAGCGATGGTTGAATCGATCCGCGAAGCCAATAACTTATCGAGCTATGACATTGTCGCTGGAGCCCGTCTTCGCATCCCAACTGCCTAGATAGAAAGCGTTTTCTGTTCTGCCGTAGCTGAGTGCTAGCCCCGACACGCCCTAGATGCGTGTCTTTTGCTACTCAGAGAGCAAACTCTCCAGAGATGCTTTATAGTTCCTACTATATGTAGGGGTCAAAGCCGATAAAACTTCCATAAGTAGTGTTTTTGGAGTATATTTGGAAATCCCCTCTTTAGCGCTAAAGAGGGAAAAAGCAAGCAGGATGAAGGGAGACACGCCGAGATGATTTGCCCGTTTTGCAGACACGATGATTCCAGAGTCGTTGACTCTCGCCCTGCCGAAGATGGCACCCAGATTCGCCGCCGCCGCGAGTGCCCACAGTGCGGTCAACGTTTTTCTACTCAGGAAGTCGCCGTGCTCAGCATCATCAAGCGCAGCGGAGCAACTGAGCCATTTAGTCGCGAGAAGGTCCTTGTAGGCGTTCGCAAAGCCTGCCAGGGGCGCCCAGTTAATGAAGATGATTTGGTTTTACTGGCCCAGCGCGTGGAGGAGTCCCTTCGCAGCACGGGTCAGGCCGAAATCGAGGCTCAAGAAGTGGGCATGGCCATCTTGGCACCGCTGCGCGAACTCGATGAGGTAGCTTATTTACGTTATGCCTCGGTGTACCGTAACTTTGCCTCCCTTGAAGATTTCGAAGGTGAGATCGCACTTCTCCGTGCTCTACCTTCGAGTGATAAAACTGCAGATAAGCCCCGTGCAGATGTTCGACAAGAAAAAATATCCGCAAGTTCAGCACCAGCAAATAAATAATTTACGACCTACTACAAGAAATACGGGGAAACACATATGTCAGAGACGGTTATCAACCGACCAGCCAAGATCAAAGCTCACAACACCATCAAGGGTAAGGGCTTAACGATCGAGCGTATCTACACCAACGAGGGCATTCATCCATACGATGAAGTTAAATGGGAACGCCGCGATGTAGTGCAGCAGAACTGGAAAACAGGAGAGACCGTATTCGAGCAACATGGTGTTGAGTATCCAGATTTCTGGTCAGTCAATGCATCAACGATCGTGACGACCAAGTATTTCCGCGGCGCAGTTGGTGCTGAAAATCGCGAGTGGTCACTCAAGCAGGTTATCGACCGCGTTGTACTTACATACACCAAGGCCGGCAAAGAGCACGGCTACTTTGCAACTGATAACGATGCATTGGTTTTCGAACACGAACTTACTCACATGCTTATGCATCAGATCTTCTCGTTCAACTCACCAGTGTGGTTTAACGTTGGAACAAATGAGCCACAGCAAGTAAGTGCATGTTTTATTCTCTCTGTCGATGACACTATGGACAGCATCCTTAACTGGTATCGCGAAGAAGGAATGATCTTCAAGGGCGGCTCTGGAGCAGGTCTT
>CAIXPV010000138.1 GCA_903921405.1 uncultured Actinomycetes bacterium | reverse complement strand
GCAGAGTTTCGCCGCACTCTTCGCACAGCACTTGGTGATTGGTATGTAGTCCACTCTTATGCTGGCTATGAAAAGAAAGTTAAGGGCAACCTTCAAACTCGTATTCAATCTTTAAATATGGAGGATTACATCTTCCAGATTGAAGTTCCTGAAGAAGAGGTTAAAGAGCTCAAGAACGGTCAGTTCAAGATGGTTAAGCGCAACATCTATCCTGGTTACGTATTAGTTCGCATGGATCTCACTGATGAATCTTGGTCGGCTGTACGTAATACACCTGGAGTTACTGGCTTTGTTGGCAACGCACATCACCCAAGCCCATTGAGCATGGATGAAGTTGAAAAGATTTTGGCACCGCGTCCAGTTAAGAAGTCAGACAAGATTGATATCCGCCTTATCGACTTTGAAATCGGTGAGTCTGTAACAGTTATGGATGGCCCATTTGCAACGCTTCCAGCATCGATCTCAGAGATCATGCCAGAGCAGGCAAAGTTGAAGGTTCTTGTTTCTATCTTCGGACGTGAAACACCAGTAGAGCTCTCATTCGCGCAAGTACAAAAGATTTAATTACCACTAGTAAACGATAAGAAAAAAGAGGACAAGAAATGGCACCAAAGAAGAAGGCAACCGGCTTCATTAAGTTGCAGATCCAGGCTGGCGCAGCAACACCTGCTCCACCAGTCGGTCCTGCTCTTGGCCAGCATGGTGTCAACATCATGGAGTTCGTTAAGGCATACAACGCTGCAACGGAGTCTCAAAAGGGTCAGATCATTCCAGTAGAGATCACTGTCTACGAAGATCGCTCTTTCACATTCATCACCAAAACACCTCCAGCATCACGTTTGATCCTGAAGGCAGCTGGCGTTGAAAAGGGTTCTGCTGTTCCACACAAGACCAAGGTTGCAAACATCACCATGGCTCAAGTTGCTGAAATTGCAAAGCTTAAGATGGATGACCTAAATGCAAATGACATCGACGCTGCATCACGCATCATCGCTGGAACTGCACGTTCAATGGGAATCACAACTAACGGATAAATAAAAATTTCTCTTTCTCACCGTGAGAAGGAGATGTGGGAGGACCTCGCTGGTCCGTTAACCACAAGCCTTATAAGAAGAGGAATGAAATGAAGCGCTCAAAGAAATATAACGAAGCCGCGGCAAAGGTAACTAAAGATCACCTTTACACCCCGCTTCAAGCAGTAACACTTGCTAAAGAGACATCAACTGTTAAGTACAACGCATCTATTGAAGTTGCATTAGTACTCGGTGTTGATCCAAAGAAGGCCGATCAAGCAATCCGCTCAACTGTTAACTTGCCACACGGAACAGGAAAGACTGCTCGCGTTTTGGTATTTGCTAACGGAGACAAGGCCGATGCTGCACGTGCAGCAGGTGCTGACATTGTTGGTGGCGACGAGCTAATCGAAGAAGTTTCAAAGGGCCGTCTTGATTACGATGCAGTCGTTGCAACTCCAGATCTCATGGGTAAGGTCGGTCGCCTTGGAAAGGTTCTTGGACCTCGTGGCTTGATGCCAAACCCAAAGACTGGAACTGTTACAACAGATGTTGCTAAAGCAGTTACCGATATCAAGGGTGGAAAGATTGAATTCCGCGTTGATAAGAACTCAAATCTTCACTTCCTAATCGGCAAGGTTTCATTTACTGCCGAGCAGCTAGCTGAGAACTACGCAGCGGCGATGGAAGAGATCCTTCGTGCAAAGCCAAACTCTTCAAAGGGTCGCTATATTCAAAAGGCAGTTATTTCAACGACGATGGGACCTGGAATTGCAGTTGATCCAAACCTCGTTCGTGAGCCTGTAGCTAACTAAGACCTTCAGTAAAAAAGCTTGGGGAAGCTGCTTGGAAATCGCCTTAATTGAGGATTTCTACGCAGCCCCCAAGCTTTTTTAGTTAAAAGAGGGATTTGACCGGGAAAGGCCTCACGCCTTACCCTCTGTTCATAACCAAAGACCGCAGGTCTGGATCAACCGCAAGGCTGATTCATTAAATGAGGAAATCTCAACCCGCGTAGGTGTTCACATTAATCCGTGGCGCTACGCGTCTCGGATTTTTTTATTTCCTGAAGTCGCTAAGTACCAGGAAAGGTGAACCGAATGGCTCGCCCAGATAAAGAAAAAGCAGTTGCAGAGTTAACGGAAGATTTCCGTACAGCTACAGCAACAGTTCTCACCGAGTATCGCGGACTATCCGTGACTTCGATGAAACAACTTCGCCGTGCACTTGGCACTACGACCAAGTACGCAGTTGTGAAGAACACTCTTACAAAGATTGCAGCAAAGAATGCTGGCGTTGATCTTTCACCAGATCTACTTGTTGGACCATCTGCCGTTGCATTCATTAATGGAGATCCAATCGACGCGGCTAAGAGCCTGCGCGATTTCGCTAAAGAGAATCCATCCCTTGTCATCAAGGGCGGAATCTACGAAGGCAAAGCAGTTTCTAAAGAAGAGCTTATGCAGCTTGCAAATCTTGAATCTCGTGAGGTTCTTCTTGCAAAGCTTGCTGGCGCTATGAAGGGATCGCTTGCTAAGGCGGCTCGTGTATTCGATGCTCTCCGTATCAAGCTTGAAATCTCCGAAACAACTTCAAATAATGCTGTGGCAGAGGTGTCCGAGCCAGCAACAATCGATGCTGTGTCCGAGGTTCCAGCTGAAGCTGTGACTACGGACGTAATTGAAGTAACCGAAGTAACCGCAGTAACCGAAGAAGTAACCCCAGAAACAGAAGAGAAGGAATAACGAATATGGCAAAGCTCAATACAGAAGACCTATTGGCACAGTTCAAGGAAATGACATTGGTCGAGCTCTCAGAGTTCGTTAAGTCATTCGAAACTGAGTTCGACGTAACAGCAGCTGCTCCAGTAGCAGCTGCAGCAGCAGGTGGCGCAGCCGCCGGCGGCGCAGAAGCAGCACAGGACGAGTTCTCAGTCGTTCTTGAAGCCGCTGGTTCATCAAAGATTGCAGTAATCAAGGAAGTTCGCGGACTAAATTCAAGCCTTGGCTTGAAAGAAGCGAAGGATCTTGTAGATGCATGCCCAACTGTTCTTCTCGAGAAGGTCAACAAGGAGACAGCAGACAAGGCAAAGGCAGCTCTAGAGGCAGCTGGCGCAACAGTCACAATCAAGTAATTTCGTCAGAGAAACCCCGCTTGGCCAAGTGCCGAGCGGGGTTTTTTCTTTGAAGAAAGTAGGTGATGTAACTCTCGGCGCTTATTAGCGCATGTAGGAGTACGGTCATTATGTACAAGTGAAATTCATATTTGGACAGAGAGAAGTCATCATGACACGTACATATGTAGTCACAGGAACTGCCTCCGGAATCGCCGCGGCAACATCAAAGATGCTCACAACAGCTGGACACAGGGTTATTGGCGTTGATATTAAGAACGCCGATATCGAAGCCGATTTGAGCACTAAGGCAGGCCGACTTTATGCGGCTAAGAAAGCTATCGAACTTTCAGGGGGAGCTATTGATGCCGTCATTGCATGTGCTGGATTGGCGCATCCAATTGCCGCAACAGTCTCGGTTAATTATTTTGGAGTAACAGAGTTTCTCAATGAGCTTCTACCAACGCTGGCGCAGTCAAAGTCGCCACGTGTAGCCATGACTAGCTCCATGGCATCTTTAATGCCAAATAGTCCAGAGTTAGTTGCCGCGATGTGCGCCGATGATGAAGAAAAGGCCCTAGCAATTGCCCAGGGTTTAGTTAACACGGGCGGCGGGGCAGAGCAGTTGATCTATGGATCTACCAAACGGGCTTTGAGTAGGTGGGTACGCCGTGAATCGATAAAGGCGAAATGGGCCGGGGCGGGGATTCCCCTTAATGCCGTTGGGCCAGGAATCGTGAAGACCCCTATGGTCGCCGACATGATCGCAACACCAGAGGCGGTCACCGGGATATTGCAGATGGTGCCGATGCCTTTGAATGGATTTATGGAGCCTGAAGCCGTGGCCTCGCTCCTAATCTGGCTGACCAGCGTCGAAAACACACACACCACGGGCCAAAACATCTATATAGATGGCGGATCGGATGCAGTTCTGCGTGGTGAGAACGTCTGGGATCTGGCTACGGCGTAACTGCTCTTTCCCCAGATTTTGGGCAAATGGCAGACAAATCGGCCCATTAGAGGTATAAGCCTTCGGTTGGACAGGGGATAGGGGTGGGCGATACCCTTCAACTTCGCGCAAAAATCATACGGTCAGGGCATATAGCGGCTGAGACCTAATAGTTGTGCGTTCCCGCTTTATTGTCTGGAAGGACATCTCTTGGCCGCGTCTAAAAAAATATCAGTAGCACCACGCCGAATTTCTTTCGCAAAGATCCGTGAACCTCTCGAAGTTCCAAACTTATTAGCGTTGCAAGTTGAAAGCGTTGATTGGCTATTGGGCAACGATACATGGCGCTCACGCATTGCAGCAGTCGATTCTATGAATCGTGGAGAGATCCCTACAACTTCTGGTCTGGAAGAAATCTTTGAAGAGATTTCACCGATCGAAGATTTCCAGGGAACTATGAGTCTGACATTCCGCGATCACCGTTTCGAGCCTCCTAAGTACTCAATCGATGAGTGCAAAGAGCGCGACATGACATATTCGCAACCACTATTCGTAACTGCTGAGTTCACTAACAACATCACTGGTGAAATTAAATCTCAGACAGTATTTATGGGTGACTTCCCTGTTATGACTGCACGCGGAACTTTCGTAATTAATGGAACCGAGCGCGTCGTTGTTTCACAGATTGTTCGCTCACCTGGTGTCTACTTTGAAAAGATTATTGAGAAGACTTCCGATAAAGATGTCTTCACTGCAAAGGTAATTCCAAGCCGCGGCGCTTGGCTTGAATTTGAAGTTGATAAGAAGGATCTTGTTGGCGTTCGTATCGACCGCAAGCGTAAGCAATCAGTAACTGTCTTCTTGAAGGCACTTGGCTGGAGCGAAGAGCAGATTCTTGAAGAGTTCGGTGATTTCGAATCAATCCGTGCAACTCTTGAAAAAGATACTGTTAAAACACAGGATGAAGCGCTGCTCGATATTTATCGCAAGCTACGCCCCGGTGAGCCTCCAACGAAGGAAGCTGCACAAAACCTAATTGAAAACCTTTACTTCAACCCAAAGCGTTACGACTTGGCTAAGGTCGGTCGCTTTAAGGTTAATAAGAAGCTGGGTCTTGATCTAGAGCTAAAGGGATCACTTCTAACTATCTCTGACATCGTTGCAACGTTGCGCTACTTGGTAGCCCTTCACCGCGGCGATCTATTGATGGAGTACGGCCGTGAAGTACGCGTAGAGAAGGACGATATCGATCACTTCGGTAACCGTCGTTTGCGTACTGTTGGTGAACTTATTCAGAATCAAGTTCGCATCGGTCTATCACGTATGGAGCGCGTTGTTCGCGAACGTATGACTACTCAAGATGTTGAGGCAATTACGCCACAGACATTGATCAACATTCGTCCAGTCGTTGCATCAATTAAGGAGTTCTTCGGAACTTCTCAGTTGTCGCAGTTCATGGATCAAACAAATCCACTATCTGGTCTAACGCACAAGCGTCGTCTTTCAGCGCTCGGACCTGGTGGTCTCTCACGTGATCG
>CAIXPV010000137.1 GCA_903921405.1 uncultured Actinomycetes bacterium | reverse complement strand
GGTGGTGGTGTTGGTGGTGGTGTTGGTGTTGGTGTTGGTGTTGGTGTTTGTGTTGGTGTTGGTGTTGGTGTTGGTGTTGGTGTTGGTGTTGGTGTTGGTGTTGGTGTTGGTGTTGGTGTTGGCTTAGCTACTACAACCTTGACGCCTTTGCTCCACACAAGTTTTTTACCACTCTTTATGCACGTGAATTTATATCCCCCGACCGTTGTTGTGGAGTTTAACTTTGTGCACGCACCACCGGCTTTTACTGCAGCTGACGCAGTCAATGGGGCAGAAATCAATAAACTAGAAGCAATAAAAAGGGCAACCAACTTCCTCATTGTGAAAGCCTTCACTAAAGCGAGTCAAAATTCAATAGAAATAGATTAAATTGACAATAATAAAGGGCGAAGATTTCTCTTCGCCCTTTATTATCTGGCCGCTTACTTCTTTCGGCGCTTAATACCCTGCGCTTCATAGTATTGACGCCAAATACCACGATGAATTGGTATTTTATACGGGAGCGATTTAACTCCAGGAATTACCGGGATTAAAATTAAGCCCAATGAGAGCACGCCCATTAACGCCATAATGTAGGCATCAGCGTTTGCACCGATTGGCTTTGATTCCTCATTGTTAAATGGTGGGATCTGATACCAGAATGAGTAGAGCCATAACCAAGCTTGACCTGGATATCGACCAGTTTCATTCATCATTCCCCATGTACCGCCCTGCAAATTAGCTGCGGTACCAGCATCATCTAGATATGCGCCATCTCCAAAGAAGAGAATCTGCTTGGTGTTATCGGTTTGGAAGAAGCCACCTTGCGACAAGAGAGCTGCATCAAGTGCGCCGGCCTTAGCCATATCGGTTAAACCTTTGGCAAGTGCTGGAACGGGTCCATATGCACCTGCGGGGACGCTACTTAACTTACCTTCGACCTTAGTAATTGCATCATCGTATGCCGTTGCCCATGCTTGTTTTTGAGCATCTGCAGCAGCGTTCCATGTTGCAAGCGCGCTAGCAATATCACTAGACAACACCTGTGTACTAAGAGGATTAATAACAAAGTCGTTCACTGAATCAATAGGACGTGTGACACCAACCCATTTTTGCAACCACAGTGGCCCAATATTTAAACCATCTGAGGCTTTGTTATAGGGCGCCCCATAAGTTGCAGTTCCACTTGTTCCCGCTAACTCTTGCACAGCAGTTACATAGAAATTATCTGAATTAGAAACTGCCCAACCTTTAAAGGTAAGAGGCTTCTCATCGGGTGATCCCATTAATACAGAGAGTCCGATCGTAAGTACCATTACAAAAACTAAAGCTATAACTCCTTCTTTGATGAAGTCGTATCGCTTGGTCTTACCTTTCCAAGGGGCAGCATCGAACTCGTGCTTTAACTCTTTGTTGACGCTCATCGCTTCGCCTCACTTAATGAAATTGGTTCAGCATCTATTGGTGGAACTACGCCACGCTTTCGCACCATCAATACATGCACCACAGTTATTGCTCCAAGAATCAGAGGCAAGAAAGCCACATGAAGAAGGAGCATTTGGCCCAGATTGGTAACGGTAAACCAGGCACCAACACCTACAGAGTTAAAGCCATCTTTAGCTTCAAATGAAATCCACTGTGAGTCGAAGTTGGTCTGGACCAAGTAGCCCGTGAAAGCAGTTGCTATTGATGCAATAAATGCAACAGCGCCTGTCACCCAGGTAGCCAGACGATTCCCGCGCCAAGCAGCCATCCAAAACTTACCCCACAGGTGTATAACCATGAAAACAAAGAACAATTGAACACTCCAGAAGTGCAAGCTATTTACAAACTTTCCGGCACCAGAAGTGTGGTACCAGGCTGGACCTTCAAAGGCCAAAATGATCCCAGAAAAAATAATTACACCTAGGGCCGAGAGTGTTAGAACTCCAAAGACATAAATCCACGATGCAACATAAGCTGGCTGATCATCGGGAAGTAGTTTTTCAATGGGAAGATTCTTCTGCCATTTATTGCGTAATTTGGTGGTCCACATGTCACTCATTTTTTACTCTCCTTATGATCCTTGGGAAATGGAATAAGGACTGCGAGAGCAAAAATAATAAGCATGAGAACAATTACAACTAAGTTGGTTACTGAAATCTGGAACCAACCAGACTTAAGATATGTTGCGGGGTGATTCATAAAATCTGAAATCCAGCCAGTCATAGAATATTCCTCCTATAGAAGCAAGATGGCTTGCCTCGATACGGGAACGCTATGTGACTTCAGAGTCTTTTCCTATGATATTTGCGAGGGGCAGCCCTCTATAAGATGCGTTTAGGCAGGTAAAAGCTCAGAAAGCAGAACCTGCACACGCACTTTAATCTCATCACGAATTACTCGTACAGATTCAATGCCTTGACCTGCTGGATCCTCTAAAACCCAATCTTCATATCGCTTACCTGGGTAGAACGGGCATGCATCACCGCAACCCATTGTGACAACTGCATCCGAGGCTTGAACAGCTTCGGAAGTTAATATCTTCGGAACATTATTAGCAATGTCGATACCAACTTCGGCCATTGCTTGAATTGCTATCGGATTTATTGATTCTTTAGGTGCAGAGCCAGCAGATAAAACATCTACTGCGCCACCTGATAAATGTGACATAAAGCCGGCCGCCATTTGAGAGCGACCGGCATTATGAACACAAACAAATAAAACGGAGGGTTTAGCGCTCACTACTCAATCCTTTGGCTATGCCAAGTCCAATTAATGCACCGATGAGTTCGGCGATAACAAAGCCTGGTACCGATGACAACTCGATACCCGTGAAAGTATCACTGAAAGCGCGCGCAAAGGTTACGGCAGGGTTAGCAAAAGTTGTCGAGGAGGTGAAGAAATACGCCGACCCGATCCAACCGGCAACGGCCAGCGGAACATAACGACCCTCGTTTTGCTTACTAACCATTTGAATCACAAGAATTAAACCTGCCGTAGCGACAACTTCACTGAGTAAGAGATTTGAACTTGTCTTAGCATGAGTTGACGACCCGATGGCAGGAAGCTTGAACATGACATTAGCGATGATGACTCCTACTAGGCCACCAACAACTTGGGTAAGAATGTAATTAAGAGCCGTGACTGCTGAAATACTTTTATTAATTAGTGCAACGAACGTCACCGCAGGGTTAAAATGCGCGCCACTAATTGGCCCTAACATTTGAATCAAGACTGCCAGAATCAAAAATGTGGCAAAGGCAACGATGAACAGTTGCATTCCTACATCTTGAGTTAAGTTAGTTGCCATGATTCCAGAACCCACAACTGCCATTGCCAATATGGTGGTACCAACTAGTTCGGCTAAGAAAGTACGTAGCTTCATTTATGAGACACCGATGATGTCGACCACAAAGATCAAGGTTTCATTTGGTCCAATTGGACCAGAACCATTTGGGCCATAACCCAGGTCAGCTGGGATCACTAAAAGACGACGTCCACCAACTTTTGCACCAGGTAAACCCTGTTGCCATCCGGCTATAACGCCTGAAAGAGGAAACGTTGCTGGCTGACCACCGGTCCATGATGACTCAACAACTTTGCCAGTTGACCACGACATCAATGTGTAATGAACTGTCAATGTTGAGGTCGCTACTACCTCTGTTCCACTGCCAACAATAATGTCTTGCGTTTGCAATGTAGTTGGAGGTGTTCCAGTTGGAGCAGAAATTGTTGGTGCCTCGCCCGCATTACCTGTTACTGCAGGGAGCCCTGCCGCTGCTGAATCTGCCACTTTATCTTTTCCTCCGCATGCCGTTAGAGATGTAAT